>SPBW01000108.1 GCA_004525685.1 Candidatus Atribacteria bacterium | reverse complement strand
TGACGATGCCGGGAATGCACCGCTGGCAGGCGACGACTCGCCCAACTACGCGATCGACACGAAGGAACCGACGGTTGTGGTGACGATGTCGGACTACGCATTGAGCGTCGGGGAGACGGCGCTGGTGACGTTCACCTTCACCGACATTGTTGGCGTGCTGAACTTCGATGCGACGGACGTGAGCGTAGAGAGCGGAAGTATCGGGGCAGTGACAGTCACCGGCAATCCGCTGGTGTACACGGGGACATTCACGCCGACCGACGATCTGGAAGATGCGACGAACATGATCTCCGCAGGCGTGGCGTGGGCGGACGCTGCCGGGAATGCGCCGCTGGCAGGCGATGATTCACCGAACTACGCGATCGACACGAAGGAACCGACGGTCTCTGGGATCATCGTCAGTGATACCTGGATCACCGAATCAGACGCGGGTGGCTCATTCACGATTACCGTGAACTTCAGTGAGGCGATGGACACGGCTTCCACACCGACCATCTCCTTCAGCCCGGACATCGCATCTACTCTGTTTCTCGTTTCAGATGAATGGCCCGCCGTGGGATTCGACGAGCAGTACGTGGCGACCTACTCGGTGACCGACGCGAATATCGATCTCGATGAGATCTGGACGGACGTCGAGGATTGCGTAGACGCTGCTGGCAACGGGCAGGAGGACTTCACGGCCGTAGACGACTTCATGATCGATACGATCAAGCCAACGGTTACCGGCGTCTCGACCAACGATTCCCTAATCACCGATGCGGACACGCCGGGAGTTGCCACATTCGTCGTTACGATCGAGTTTAGCGAGACGATGAATACGGGCATCGCGCCAACAGTGACCTTCAGTCCTCTGATTGGAACCACGCTTGCGCTGAGCGGAGCGTCTGGCTGGCTCGATAGCGACACCTACGAAGCGAAGTTCGCCACAGCGGACGGCGACGTCGATCATGACAACGTTCAGATTGATGTCACAGGATCACAAGATGCCGCAGGGAATGACCAAGAGGACTATGCGCCGCAGAACGAGTTTGGGATTGACACGATCAATCCGACTGTCACCGCAGTTGCCGTAGATGATACGTTGCTGGCCGATTCGGACGCAGGAACGACCTTCACCGTGACTGTCGACTTCTCTGAACCGATGACGGACGATGGATCAACAGATCCGACGCTAACGTTCAGCCCTGCTGTCGGTTCGACGCTGGCATTCTCCAGCGACAGCTGGCCGACAATAACACGCTACCGAGCCGTCTACAATATCTCGGACGCCGGTGTCGACGAGGATTCAGTGACGATCGATGTCACACTCGCCAAAGACGAGAATGGCAACGACCAGCAGGACTACACAGCCTTGCACGAATTCGAGATCGATACGTTCAATCCGACGGTCACGCTGGTGATGCTGTCGGACAACGAGATCACGGATGCCGACGTGGGGGGCACGTTCACCGTAACGATCGACTACAGCGAACCCATGCTGACCACGGCACCGTCCCTTGTCTTCTCACCATCCTTGAGTACGACGCTGTCATTCCAAGCAGGCAGCAGCGGGTGGCAGACGACGCAGAAGTACGTGGCCAGCTACACGGTTCTGGATGCAAACGTGACCGTGCTGGACGATGACATCACGGTATCGGCTGCGCAAGATCTGGCCGGCAACGTTCAGGTGCCCTGCAACTACGACGACCAATTGGATGTCGATACTGAGAACCCGTACTTCCACGACTTCACAGTCACAGGCGGGGCGGTGGATGGCAGCTGCTTGCGCGTGGTAACGTTCGCTGCGAAAGTCACGGATCCGAACGGCACCATGGTGCCTGGAGACATCACCGTGACGAGTGCCACGGTCGTGAACGCGACCATTGGCGCAGTCTATGACATCAATCAGACCAGCGATAGCGCGACGACGATCACCATCACTGGCAAGGTTGATGTGACAGCGCTTACAGGCTGTCCGGCACCGGTGACCATTACACTCGATGCCGTTGACAGCGTCGATAACGATGCCATCCAGCAAGCCCAATCTGATGACGTGGTAGACACAACGATTCCGGTGATCAATGACCTGAAGTTCAACACGGATGACAGCTATGCTTTCGAGCAGACGGTGCCGTATCTTGTGGACGAGTGCGGACTGGTCGTTGTCTACTTCTCGGCCAATGTGACCGACAACTGCTGCATCGTGCCAGGGAACGTGAATGTATCGGCCAGCTTGCCGCTGTCTGCAGGAGAAGGCGACGCCATCCTAGAAGACGTCATCGTCACCCGTGTGCAGAATGGCCAGGGACGCGTTGACATTACCGGAAGTGCAGTCGTGCGTTGCCTAGAGAGCTGCCCGCCCGGTGTCTGCATGTCTCGGGTTCAGGTGGACATCGCGGCCACCGACTGCTGCAGCAACCTAGCTATTCCTGATGCAACGGGAACTGGAGAAGGATTGATTAGCGACGACATCCTACCCATTCCTCGTGACGACCCGCGCCAAGACATGGTGATGGACGAAAGCGCCGTCATCGACCCGCTTGTAGAAGTGCGGCTTGACGAATTCGGAACCTATCGCCTTGTGCTTCGTGAGAGTACGCCCATACGCATTGACGTGATGGGCAATGATGCTGATAACCTGAGCCACAACGCCGCCCATCCGTTTGAGCCCTGCATTCAGTGCGGCCCTTGCGGAGGTCAGACCGGCTGTTGCGCAACGATGTACATCCACGAAATCGTCAAAGAACCGAGCTATGGAACAGCGGCGATCGAGGATGATACGGGCAATTGCGGAGGTGGGACGACCATCCGCTATGCGCCGGATCGCGGTTATCTCGGACCGGACTACTTTACCTATCGAATCCGTGACGCGTTCGGGAATGTGTCATCAGTGATCGCAACGGTCTATCTGCAAGTGGTGCCAGAAGTGTGGATGGAAGACGTGTTCGTGATTGCCTGTGCCGGGGAGACCGTCGAGTTTCGTGTTTCTGCTGCCGACTTGTTCATCGATCCCGACGATCCGAGCATTATCGAGTTTGCCTTCTCCATGATCGATGGCCCCGAACATGGCGTCATCAGCGGGAGCCTGCTTGACGTGGTCTACACGCCGCCTAGCACAATCACGGATCCTCAGTTCGGCGTCCAGGTGCCGTCGCTTGATTTCTCTGAAGCTGCTGCCGTTGTACTCACGTATACTCCGGCAGGTGGATTCTTGGGGACCGATCGCATTCGCATCCGGTTCGAAGATCCATTCGGTGGCATTGCCATCGCTGTCGTTGATATTGTGGTCGGGCAGTGCGTGAGCCCTGGAGATACGGTAGCCATTACCGTTGCCCGAGGTCAGTATCTTTCATTGATTGTGCCCGTCTCGTTCACCCCGATTTTCGAAGCAGGTATGGGAACAGTCACACTGCTTGGCCTTGAAGACGGTGTGCTCTACTCGGGTGCACTCATGGCAGAGTGGAGTGAGCAGATCAACCGGCATATACTGACCCTAGATACTGCAGGGCTAACGTTGGGGAGCTATGCGCTCAAGATACCGCTCGGTACGGGCGAAATCGTTACGCTGACGATCGAGGTAGGTGAGGTCGAATGAGGCTGCGAGGACTGTGGTTCGTCGGACTGCTGATCATTGGATCCTCGCTGTGCGGAGCCGCCAACTCGGCTCCGACGATGGACGATCAGTACATTGCGACTGTTCAAAGCGATCCTGTAACGTTTGAGATCCGTGCTGAAGATGCGGATATCGATCCAGTCAATCCTGGATTGCATCCTCTGGCATTCTCCATCATTGAAGGACCCGTGCATGGTGTACTGATTGCCGACTTCACTGAGGTGGCCTACCGCGCGCCGCACATCGCTGTGATAGAAATGACCTATGTTCCAGCCGACGGGTATGTGGGCACTGACTTCATCACGCTACGAGTGACGGACCCACTGGGAGAGATGGCCATGGGGACGACGACTGTCGAGATCGAGGTCGTCGCGCGTCGTTCGATGGGCATTCTTACAGGGAACTGGAACACAGAGATCACCTGCAATACGCAGACCGGAGCCATCACAGCGTTTCGAACGCAGTTTACTGAGGTCTATCGAGTTGGCAACCTGACTCTAAAGAGCATTGCCGCGATTCAGATGATGACGAATGCGGGTGTGAAGGAGATGGTGTTCGATTCGTTGCGATTCCAAGGCGACTACTCGATCCTTGGCATCGACCATACTTCTACATTGTCCTTTGACCCAGACGCTGGTGGTGCCGACTTGTTCGACTACTGGCTGACCTCGACGCGCTTCGATCTAGCGGGTGTGGATTTCACGCACACGCTCTACCTACTGAATACGCAGACTGATTCGTACCAGGCTTTGTCTGCACAAGTGAATCTTGGCCCGATGACTGTTTCGAACAATCTGCGATTCGATCTGGATCTGAGTTGCGGGTTCTTCTTCTCCAGCAATGACGCGAGGGTTACGTGGCAGTGGTGCGACGTCAATCTGCAAGCTGACATCGGGTTTACGTGCGACGGCTTCGAGGCTCTGACCTTGACTGCCAGCAACATTCCCATACCGGGTGTTGCGGGTATCCTTGGTGACATCACCTTCAGCTCTGCGGTCACCTTCGAGATGGAAGAAAAATCGTTGGCAATGAGCATCGATTGGAGACCTAGTCCTCTTGCGTGCATTGAACTCCTCGCTGAACTGGATCTGAGTGGCCCAGCTGGCGGACCGATATCTGGAGAGACGGTTGTTCAGGGTATCTCCATCTATGGATTACGGATCGAGTGCGATATTCCCAGCGCCTATGGCGATGTTTCCTTTGTGTCTGCGACATCGCTTGATGCCGCCTACAACTCGATCGTGACAGGACAGACCGACTACTTCGAGGTTCTCCGGCTAGCCGGCCCTCTGCAAGTATGCTGTGGATATCCCGGTTCATGGAGCATCGCCACATACTTCCACGAAGGCTCCACCATGGCTTTGGATTGGGGCATGACGCTTGTTCGCGCAGACATGGCCATCTCCGATCACTTCAATTTCAGCCTAGAGACGGTCTTCCGATCCGGATTCTTTGGAGATCCGAAATGTGAGCTGACCGTTGGCTGGATGACGCGCTGGTGAAGACGTGCATAGCATCACCCTGCGCAGGCCGTGCGGCACAGCAGGTAACTCTCTGATTGCCTTTGAAACAAGCGTTCCTTCCGACAGTTTCGGAACCCTCGTTGACTACGCCGCCATGCGGCTGACACGCTAGAACTCCCAGAGGACGAGTGGATGACTCTGTTCTGATGATGAGTTCGTTCGCCATTGCCTGCCTCCGATCGTTGATGACAGGCAGTGATTCCGTGGTGTTCCTCTCTTCGTGGCAACGGACTGGAGAGGTGTGGCTGGCGGTGCCCACCGACTAGATGCGAACTGCATTGTCAGGAGGGGACGAGAGGGAACAAGATAGAACAGGAGCATAGAAAACGATGAAAAGGCAGAGACCACAGGTGACAAAACAACGGCATGTATGGGTAGGGACGAAGATGTAGTTGCATGAACGGCATACGCTATGATAAGCTGCATTCTGCGTCATCGAAAAGGCACACCATTCGTGAGAGTGGGTCGCAAAGCCACGGGCCTCCATGCATCGCGCATGAGTCAAGTGAATCCTGGGGATTCGCCTAAGGAACGCGAAGCATTCGCGAGTGCACAGCATTCGCGAACTCTACGAGTTCGAGGTTGCCGAGCCGCCGAAGATCAATATGACATGGTCGGGCGCTGTGCCATGGTGCATTGGAGGTTTGGCATCCGAATGCTCCCTGTCGCAATGCCCTGCAAGGAGGCTCGTATGGAAAGTCTTGACGTCCTCAGAAAAGGTGCAAGATCGCGATGGGTGATACGGATGGCAATAGCGCTCGGACTGTTGATTGCCTTGCCGCTTGCGGCAGGGGCGGCGCCGTATATCGACACATTCAACTCGGACCCAGGGCTCGGGGTAGGAGCGACGAGCTTCAGCACCGGAACATCGGCAACGGGCATGAGTTACTCCATCTCCGGCGGGGATTTTGTATGGTGGTCGTATGGTGGAGATGGAAATAGCGGAACCATTGACATTATGTCGACGCTGTTCGATCCTGCAACAGAGAAGGTAACGATCCAGTCGCGAGATGGGAAGGCGTTCGTGTTCACCAGCGTCTGGGTAGACATCGTGGGCGACGGTTGGTCGATCAAGGGATACGGACCCGAACCATTCACGATAAGCGCCGGCACGGGTAGCTCTGGGACCGAGTCTCCGACTGGCGGGGCGAAGCTGGTGACAAAGGTCGAGATCACATCAAGCGACTTCGATCTGGACTACTTGGATACGGTTACCGTCGAGCTCGACGTTGCTGGCGCGGCGATCTATGGGAATGGGAATCTCATTGTGAACGGCGATTCATCGCCGAGCGCAACTGATGGAACAAGTCTGGGAACTACGCCAGCTGGAACGCCGATCAGTCAGGATTTCGACCTCAGGAACCTGGGTGACGCAACCTTGACGGTGGATAGTACTGTGACGATCAGCGGCGCTGGGTTCTCGATCACGCAGCAACCGGCTTCTCCGATCGCAGTAGGTTCAGAATCCACGTTGACCGTGCAATTCAATCCCAGTACAGCGGGTGTGGTTACTGGAACGGTCACGATTGACAACAACTCTGCGGCAGACGACTACACGTTCAACGTGACAGCAGAAGGGATTGGGGATTTCATCCCTCCCCAGCTGACGAAGTTTGAACGACTGGACCCGGCAACGAGCCCTACGAATGCTGATACGTTGGAATTTCGGGCAACGTTCAACGAGGACGTTCAGTACGTGTCGATCGATGACTTCGTGGTGAGTGGAACGACAGCGACCGTGGTCGCTTTGGCGACAACCAGTCCTGACGTCTACACCCTCAGGGTGTCTGGCGGCGACTTGGCCGGGTATGACGGCACGGTTGGGATTGACCTCGCCGGCGGACAGAACATCGCCGACTTGTGGGACAACGCGTTGCCCTCCGGCGAGCCGCCGACGGACGAGACCTACCTGCTCGACAACTCCGCTCCGACGGATCCGACGCCGACCAGTCCGAGTCACACGGTGAGCGTCTGGGACAACGACAACACGATCGACATTGCGGTTGCCGGTGCCTCCGATGCAGGCACCGGTGTGGATGGATTCGAAATCCAGTGGGATCAAAGCGCCACCTGGACGCCGACCGGCACCAAGGAGCAAGAGGAGTCCTGGGCCGGAGCAACCTTCACCGCCACTTCGAACGGTGACTGGTACTTCCACATTGCCACCGTGGACAACGTCGGCAACTGGACGAGCACACAACATCTGGGTCCATTCCAGATCGACACGCCGCCGCCGTCGGTTCCCACAGGTCTCGATCCAGCGAGTGGCAGCTACACAGCGGATACGTCGCCGATCCTCTCCTGGGGCGCATCGACCGACACCGGTGGGAGCGGGATCCGCACGACGGATGCCTATCGCATCGTCGTGACTGGCCCTGTCAATCGCGACACCTACGTCTCGGATACCGACTACAACCCGACGCTCTCCGAAGGCACATTCATATGGAAGGTCTACGCGCGGGACAACGCCGGAAACACGAGTGCCTATACAGCCGATTACACGCTGACTATTGATGCAACCCGACCGGACGTCACAGTCAATCAATCTGGCGGGCAGGCCGATCCAACAACAGCGTCTCCTGTTGTGTTCACCGCTGTGTTCGATGAGCCGATCAACGACGCGACCTTCACCGATGCTGACGTGACCATCGGAGGGACGGCGACGACTGGCGCGGTAACGGTCACCGAGATCGCT
>SPBW01000200.1 GCA_004525685.1 Candidatus Atribacteria bacterium | reverse complement strand
TCGGATCCCGACGGAGATCTTCTCTCGATCGTATCGGTTACTCAGCCGCCAAACGGGGTCGTCACGATTGTTGGGAACGAAGTGCTCTATCGTCCCAATGACGGCTTCTCGGGCACGGATACGTTCGCATACACCATCGTCGACGAGAGCGGCAGCACGAGCTCCGCGTCCGTAACCATCGGTGTTGATCCTCTGGTCTCAGGCGCTGGTGGTGCCGCAGCACAAGAGACGTCCTGTGACGGCCGCGTCATCATCAGCGAGATTGCCTGGGCGGGAACGATGGCCGATTCGCGTGATGAATGGATTGAGCTGAGGAACCTGGGCACGACGCCGGTTGATCTGACCGGATGGATCTTGCGATGGCGCAGCACGCATCCGTCGTCTGCCGAAGATCAGATCTGGAAAGTCATTGAGCTCTCGGGAGTTCTTCCCGCAGCCAGCGTTGACGCCTGCGCGTTGGAGCCGGAGGCGAGCACACGGCTTCGGATTGAAGAATCAGACGACATGACGTGGATCATCTCCGGCCAGCCCGAGAGCGGAGTGGATGGATTCTACGTATTGGAACGTCGTGGCGATGCGTCGATCCAGGATCTCCAAGCCAATCTGGTCTATGACACAGAGCGGACGCTGTCGCTTGAGCTGTCCGATCAAGGAGAGATCGTCATGCTGCTCAACGACAATGGCGACGTCGTCGACACGGCCAACGCATCGAACCTAGGCAGAAGCACTTGGGCGGCAGGAAGCGCATCAACGCGAGCCACGATGGAACGCATCGATCCGCTCAAGCCGGACACAGCAGACAACTGGCAGACGAACTTCGGACTGGTTATTGCGGGTCAGGATGCCGATGGACATCTGCTTCGAGCGACACCTGGACTCGTCAACTCACCCGACGTGGAGGCACTCGCACAGATCGCATCTATTGACCCTGCGTCAGTGCGAGCGGGAGAGATCCTGCGTACGGACTTCTCCCTGTCCCGCCAAGATCGCCGCATCACGGGGTGGCCTTGGATTTGCGTAATCCGGCCAGGATTTGCCGGTGTCTCCGGTGCTGGAGGATCGGCTGACTACACGGCCTATGCCTTCTCAGGAAGCCATCAAGGCAATGACCGTTATGCACTAGAGATTGCCACAAGCGGCTTGGCGACGGGCACCTACTCGTTCTGGATCATTTATGGGTCAGGCCAGGCCGTCTATATTCCTATCCTTGTAAGCCCGTAGAACCTCTCATCGGCAGCTCCGGCGCTTGACGCGCCGGAGCTGCCAACCTTCTGAACAGCAGCGCCAGGGTATTGCAGATCACACTACCCCTATCTGATGTGTGATAGACTTGTTCAGAACGACTGTTCTGCATCGGGGAGACATACATGAACGACCGATTGGGTAGATCTTCTGCTGTAGCATTCTTGCTGAGTACTCTATTGGCAGTAGCTGCTGCCGCAGGCACCACCTATATGAACGACTTTCCGAATGTCGAAGTCACCGAACCCGACTGCTATTCCTTCGATATCACAGTCACGCAAGAATCAGGCTCGTCGGCCACGCTCACGCTTCGTGTGTTCGATGTCGATGAGGAATCGTATGAATTGGACAAAGTCTACCTCAACGATATCTTCCTCGGCTATCTAAGCGGAACGAACGACACCTGGAGCACGACGTCATTCGATATCACCAATGAGATCGCCTACGCCGCAGTCAACACGATACGGATTTGCATCGACCCAGATGGAGGCGAAACAACGACGTGGCGCGCTGAAATCGATTGGGGACAGATCCTCGTCGATGGCGGCAGTGCTGAGGATGCAGATATCATCTCAGTGAGTGCTAGCGGAGCCTGGAACGCCATTGAGGTCCAAACGAACGTCACAGCGACTCATGCCGACACCTATCGGCTGGAGATCAACCTGCTGGATAGCTCACTCAATAACAAGGACATCTCCAGCGAAACCTTCGCCTTGACTGAAGGCGCAACGACGACACGATGGAGCACCGTAGCTCTCCCGTCTGAACCAGCGGCAACGGAGACCTTCACGATCGAGGCCAATCTATTCAACAACACGACCGGCATCCAGCAGTCTGTCAAGACCACCACATGGACGTATTCGTCTTCCCAGCCTCCGACAGACATCCTCCTCAGCAATGACCACATCGACGAGAATTTGCCTGCACTCAGCCTGGTGGGGACGCTTTCGGCAGTGGATGCTGATTCTGTCAGCCATCAGTTCACACTCATCGGAGGGGATATCACCCACTTCCTCATCAACGGGAACGAGCTGCGAACGGCAGCACCTCTTGATTATGAGACGCGAAGTAGTTTCAGCCTGCAGATCGAGGCAGAAGATGGTGACGAGAACACGATCAGCGTATGGCTGACGATCACGGTGGACGATGTTAACGAAGCACCGACGGCGCTGAACGATTCCGTATCTGTGACAGAAGGTGCCTCGGTCCTCATCGATGTCCTCGCCAACGATACAGATCCAGATTTCGATTCTCTGCAGGTCGTCAGTGTGGGCACTGCGTCACAGGGACAGGCCACGCGTCAGCTCGACCATCGCATCCTCTATGTGCCGGAAGCGGGGGCATGCGGGAGCGACGTCTTCACCTACGCCGTTTTGGATGAAGGCGGAGCATCTGCATCTGCCTCCGTCACAGTAACGATTGTGAACCTGTCACCAAGCGCCACCAATGATAGCGCTAGTACACAAGAAGAAGCCGCTGTACTGATCGATGTACTCGCCAATGATTCCGACCCCGGCAACGGTGCGCTTGCCCTGCAGAGTGTTGCCGACCCCTTCCACGGCAGAGCCATCATCGTGGGAGACAAGATTCAGTACACGCCGGAGCCTCGGTTCGAGGGGGCGGATCGATTCTCCTACACGTTGAGCGACAGTTGCGGCACCCCATCCATCGGCTGGATCACCGTGGAAGTCGCGCACACCAATCATCCTCCGATTGCTCATGCCGGCGGATTCTATCAAGGCGTCGTCGGCTCCCCGCTGGTCCTCGACGCGTCATTCAGTAGTGACCCAGATATCGGAGACGTACTACAATATCGGTGGGATCTCAATGGCAATGGGATTGCCAATACGCAGTGGCTGACCAATCCACGCTACGTGGCCACCTATTCAGGGCCGTTCATCGGACAGATCGTGCTTGAGGTTCGCGACCTGTATCGCGGCACACCGACAGGCGAGATTTCACGGTCAACGGCGTTGGTGCGCATCGCATCCGAGCAATCGATTCAGGTCTTCGTATTCGAGGATCTGGATGGAAACGGCGTCATGGATAGCGGAGAACCTGGTTTGCCAGGAATTGGAGTCAGCGTATCAGGGGAAGGGCTAACAACGGAAGCAGACGGCGGCGTCAGCGTTAATCGTGACGCGGGTAGCTGGGATATCGCGATCACGCAAGCATCGCTATCGAACCTACAAAGCCGTGGGTTTGCCGTCCCCATCGCTCAGGTGACTGTCGCTCTCGAGCAAAGCGCCATCGAGACGGTCACGTTGGGTGCTGTGAAGACATCCACCAAACTCACAGGCTTCGTCTATGCCGATCTTGATCTGAGTGAAGACTACAACGAAGAGATGGATCAGCTGCTGCAGGGACTTGTCGTCGTTCTCGATGAAACACACGAGACGCTGACTGACGATGCTGGCAGATTCTTCTTCTTGTCTGTCCCATTTGGCGAACACGCCCTGTGGATTGCAGAGAACATGGAAGATGATGCGAACGCAGACGAAGAAGCTCCTTTGGGACTCCTGGTTCCCCTTGTCCTGGCGCGAGGAGAATCAAACACATTCGAGATCCGCTGGCCATGGATCCCCAGC
>SPBW01000222.1 GCA_004525685.1 Candidatus Atribacteria bacterium | reverse complement strand
GTTGCTTGTACCCTCGGACCCGTTCTTCTTGGCGTTCTTTGCGGCTTTGCGAGACACTGGAATGGAAGTTGGAGGCACAATGAACAAAGGAAAGGTCTGGAAGTACGGTGACGACGTCAATACCGACGTCATCTTCCCCGGCAAGTACACGTATCAGCCGATGGAGCCAGCCGAGATGGCTCAGCATGCGCTGGAGGATCTCGATCCAGGGTTCGCCAAGGCCGTGAAGCCGGGCGACATCATCGTTGCCGGCAGGAACTTCGGCTGCGGCTCGTCGCGTGAGCAGGCGGCGACGTGCATCAAGGCCGCGGGCGTTGCTGCGGTGATTGCGCCATCGTTCTCGCGGCTGTTCTTCCGAAACGCCATCAACGAGGGACTCCCCGTGATCGAGCTTGCGAGTGGGACGGAGGCAATTCAAACTGGCGATCAAGTGGGCATCGACTTCGTTGCTGGCGTTGTCGAACACAAGGGCAAGAGGTGCTCGTTCCCTCCGCTTCCGCCTGAAGTGCTGGCCATTCTGGAGGATGGCGGACTCATCCCTCACGTGAAGAAGGTGCTGGCAGACAACGGTTAGCGGCTTTGTGGAAACGCCTCTGGCTGTCTGGGTGACGGGGAGTAAGAAGCGACAGACGTGGAGGGAACCAGCCTCTCGAATGCGCGCGTCATACCCGAGATGGCAAAGGACGGCACCAATGCTCCCTAGAGTAGTCGCCTCGGAATGCCTGCGGACCGGGTGGAGAGTTTCTCGGCAGCATCCGCTGCCACTGATCCTCGGATGGGCCCTTGCTGCAGGAGCGGTCGTACTTTCAGTGTTTCTTCTTCCTGCCAATCTGTCGTTGGGACTCCAACTTGGGGCGATTGTCGGAGCGCCCGCGCTTTTGTGGACCCAGCTGATTGTCCTGAGAGTCCTTGCACCAACAGAGCCAAAGCGCCCTCGAATGGCAGGCAAACTAAAGGATTGGCTCAGCGCATTCGCCGCCTCTGCAGCCGTTCCGACGCTATTCCGTACCGCGACCTGGTGGATTTGGGCCGCCGTCCCGCTAACAGGCGGATTGATGTACGGTCTCTACGCGTGGGGATTCGGGAACATGTTTGCGTCCGGGCGCATGGATCTGTTCATTTCGGCCGTGCTGTTTAGCAATGCCGGGTTCATGATCTCTTGCGGTCTCTTCTTCGCTCCTCTGTGTGCCATGCAGGATTCAAAGGGCCCCTTCGATGCGATACGACGGAGTTGGCGTATGGCCAGCGGACACCGGCTGAAGATTCTCGCCATTGCCGCCATCTGTTTCTGGCTTCCTGTAACGCTCTTCCTGGCTGCGTACTTCCTCAGTTTGCTGAGGCACGCAGCAGCCGTCTTTGAGGGCCTGCCTGCGATGCTGTGGACGATCAGCGCCGTTGTCGTCGTCTTGTTCTCAGGGCCGTGGTTCAGTGGAGCAATCACCGCGCTGCACGTGCCATTGAAAGAGGAAGAAGACACGTTTGAGCTGCGGCGTGAGAACTATCGACGTACATCCTACTTCCGCTAGATCTCTTGCGACGTGAAGTTGCGTTGGGTTTTTACAAGCGCTACGTTGTCGGAGACCTGATGTCGCGAGTGCGTCGAGCCAATGCCTGGAGAGAAAATGCGACCGCGCCTCTGGAGGGCATGGGGCGCGGTCGTCTGGTAGGGGGGTAGGGCTATCGGTTCAGTGCAATAACTCCCAATGGGCAAGATCCAAGTCCTGCCAATGGTTTGATCCCAAGCGGGGACGTCGCAATGCCCGCTGTCGCGATGGCAGAGAACGCCAGGGTCAAGAGTAGGCACAGGGCCACGATTCGAGTTCTGCGATGAGCTATCACATGTTTCATTCGATGTACCTCCTGCGGTTTGTGTGTGGCCACGCTCAACGTACGATCAGAAGGTCGATGGGTTTCAAGGGATCCTGTGGGGGATAGCCGTCGCTAGCTAATGATCGCAGCCGATAAGCTCAATATCGCGGTACGCTGAGTTGGCGTCGCCGCTATCATCGGTGACGGTGAGGACAACCCTGTAGTCGAAGTCAGGCCCTTCGAACGCATGCTCGACCGCGACCCCAACGGCTGTGTTTCCATCACCAAAATCCCAGTGATAGGAGACGATGGCGCCGTCCTCATCCGTTGAACCGCTGGCGTCAAACTTGATGGGATGATGGGTGGGCGCTGGATTGGGCTGGAACGTGAACTGCGCGTGTGGAAGGCGGTTGAGCAGCCGAACGGAGCCTTCAACGATTGTCTGCCTCCCGCGAGCATCCGTGACAGCAAGATGGATGGAAACGATTCCGATTCCAGTGAACTCACGATCTACCTCTCGTCCAACCGCCGTGGTGCCGTCACCGAATGTCCATTCGTAGGAGACGATGTCTGACTGGGCGCTTTCGACATGGGCTTCCAGATGTACGGGGAGAGGACCATAGCCTGATGACGGGCTGACTGACATCGATACCACGGGGTCCTGTGGTAACAGGAAACATCCACTCAATGAGGCGCAGCTAACGAGCAGTAAGATGAATCCAGCTCCTCTTGTCATCTTCCCACGCTCCCCACTTTGTCTTCGATACCTGTCATTCGATTCTCTTCTTGCGTGCAGCACTCACATGGTACTCCATGTACAACGGATGCTCATTGAAGGGGGCAAGAGCATGCAAGACATTGGGGATCTGAGACAGGAGGACAAGTACTCGCTGCCGAAAGTGAGATCTCGACGAACTTCGGTGTCTTGCATGAGGTGTTCATCCTGCGCTCAATCCGTATCGCGCATGCCAGGTGGCGCATCTGATTGAACCGCGCAGTGTGTCTCTGTCAGGATGAGCGGTATGAGACGGTCTCTGCGTGCAATACTGCTCTGGGGACTCCTGGCGATTGCAGCACGGTTGGTTGGCCCCCAGTCTGATGGTAGTGAGTGGCTGGACATGCTGACGTCGGCCTATTACCAGTTTGGTGCAGGCGATGCGTCTAGGGTGGAGGTCGATCAGTTTCTTGTTGTCTGTCAGAGCGTTGCGTTCCATCACCCGTTGACTGATACGGCGGGGCAGACACCGCAATTCACGGTTCCTGAGATCGGCCTCTTCGGCGCGCAGAAAGGGCCCGATGCCGAGCATCATGCAGCCGTCGATCTGGACCTCGATGAGGTCAGCGGCCTGAACCTGAACGGTCAGATCGTCCAGGCCGGCGACCTGATCTCCCAGCACCTCTACGCGGGCACTGCCGGTGGCCCGCATCTGCATTTTGAAATTCGCTATCTCCGACCAGAAGACACTGGCAACGAGGAGTTCTATGGATTCGCTGGCCCACGGGCCGATCCGGCTTTGACAGAGCCTTCGGC
>SPBW01000287.1 GCA_004525685.1 Candidatus Atribacteria bacterium | reverse complement strand
GTCTGTCGGGTTCGTTCGGTGAGAAGCCCCGCACTCTTGGCGCTGTGCACCTCGAGGACGAGCAGTCTCTCCATCCGCGTTCCTAAACCCAATCGACGCAGAGTTCTCCACACCGTCGACGCAGAGACAACGATCCCTTCCCGTTCCAACTGCAGACTGAGGCGTCCGGGTCCCCAGGTAGGACACGACAGCGCCGTCGCCACGATCTTCCGCTCGGTGGTTGTATCCAGCTGCACCGGTCGTCCAGGATGTGTCGCTGTCCTGCGCGGGTGAAGCCCATCGATCCCGTAGAGGATGAATCGTTTCTTCCATCGGTAGTACAGCGTTCGCGAGATCCCAGCTTCACGACACGCAGCACTGACGTTGCCCAGTTCTTGGGCGCGTTGCAGGACATGGAGCCGAAAAGCGTGTACCTTGTCTTCGAGGGTCATCGGTAGTCCTCCCAGGTTGTTTCAGAGCTACCTGGAGATTCTGCCTTGGTGACCCTCTTCTTTCTTCCTAACTTACCTCGCCGCCTGTAAACACTACTGCGAAACTCGACAGTCTAGATACCTGTCCGGCCCGATTCTTCGTGATCCCCGATAATGATCCGCTCACCCTGAGGAGGCCCATTCGTGATCAATAGCCCTGAGCGTCGCAATGTAGACCAACTGGTTGAGAACGCCCTGAACGGCATCTACCAATGCGACCGAGATGGCGCATTTTTCTCCGTCAATCCCGCACTGGCGCGCATGCTGGGATCATGAATCCGCCGACGAGCTCCGCAAGGAGAAGCTCCATGCGTTGCTCGCTTCAGCCAAAGAAGCAGACGTGGTTACACGAGGGTTGAGTGAGAGAGAAGAGCTGGAGGGCATGTGGGCAAGGATCCTGTGGACAAGCACTTAGTGACGGCCATGGTTCATCTAGCCGGGAGTCCGGGAAAGCAGACGATTGCCGAGTTCGTTGAGGATGAGGAGACGCTTGACATCCTTCGCTCCATCGGCGTGGACTGTGCCCAGGGATTCCACATTCGACGGCCGCGTTCACTGGAGGACGTGCTTGAAGAGCTTCGCAGATCAAGCGAAGCGGACATCCAGCATCCTTGAGGCCCCGAATCCTGTAAGCTTGGAAGCGATCCGGGAAGCTCGTGATCGCTGCTTTGCGACAGGCGGTTCTATGGACGATACGATGGAAAGGGCTCTCAGACCGCGACTCAAGACGCCGCTCCGGCGATTGAGCTTGTACGCAGTCATCCTCCTAGCGGTTGGTCTCATCGCTGGCCGCGGGGTCGAGCTAGCGGCTGTCACGGTTTCCGTAAGCGAGTTTGTGCTCACTGGCGCGTGCGGCGATCTCATTGTCGACGAGCTTGGCATCCTGAATGACGACTCGGATGCCTTCCTTATGGAGTTCACGGTTGTAGATTGGGACAGGACGACTGACGGCGTCACCCGCATTCATGACGCCGGTACGTTGCCTCGGTCTTGCGCTTCTTGGATGTCTCTCTCACAGCAGTCGGCGACGATGGATCCCAATACTGAAGTCGAGATTCTGTTTGAAATCAGCGTGCCTGAAGGTGTCAGAGGAACGTACTGGGCTGGACTGCTGATTGACGTGCGTCCGATCCGTCACGTGGTGGGAAGGGACGACATTCGTATCCTGCGGCAGTTTCTCGTACGCTGCCTCGTCACGATCGAGCCGTCAAGCGCCGTTGGAGTCATTTCCAGCGTACAGGTGCGCGGCGTGCATCCGCTTGGTGTCGAGGTGGTCTTCTCAAACGTTGGGGATGTCATGCTCTCGGAGGTCTCAGGCTTGGTGGTGGTTGAATCCTCGACCGGAGTTCCGTTGTCCGAGATCCCGTTGCCTCCATTTGACGTTCTTCCTGGATATGCCGTGTCTCAACTCGTGTCCGGAGACTGGGGCCTCCAGATCCCGGGTGCGTACCTGATCCGAGCCGTGGTCGACTTCGGTGCGGAGTACTTGGTTGCAGGCCACTCTGTGCTTCGCCTTCGAGAGCTTGAGCTGGCGCCCGTGGGCATAGCGGTGTTGCCCCCGACGGATCTGAATAACGATGGCCTGTATGAGGACCTGGACGGCAATGGATTCTTGGACCGTGCGGACGTGGATCTATTGAAGGCGTGCTTTGACCTACCCGCTGTCCAAACCAACTGGCGAGCGTTCGACTTCGATAATGACGGGGCTGCGACAGAAGCAGACGCCGACTTCCTCGCTGGATTCGTCTTGCGAATTGCCGATTGAGGAACAATCAAGTGTGTGCCTCACTCATTGGCACGCACATGAGGTGGACCCATTGGGCTCTCGCGGACGACCTGGAAAGCTCTGGATCTGGATCCCTGCGGCGATCCTGATTCTTGCCGTGTCTGGGTATGCCGTGCAGCGCTCCGTGACGATTCGGGCCGACTGGAAGGTCCTGCCCTATCAAACGCTTCGGATGAGTGATTC
>SPBW01000302.1 GCA_004525685.1 Candidatus Atribacteria bacterium | reverse complement strand
GTCTGGAGTTGTCCTCCAGTTCATTCCTGAGCTCCCGGAGACTCGCTTGTCCGGTGCTACAAGATGGATCTCGCCTGAGAAGGCTCTTATCGCGCAAAGCCTCCGTTTTCGGAAGGACGACCATTTCTGGTTCACCTTCTTCCATGAGGCAGCACACGTACTGCTGCATGGGAAGCGTGCAGTATTCATTGATGAGATTTCGATGGATGCTTCTGAAGAGGAGCAGCAGTCGGATGCATTCGCCGCGAACCACCTCATCCCTTCGAAGAGTTATGCGTCGCTTGTTCAATCGGGACAGCCCTCCAGAGCAGCAGTGATTGCATTCGCAAACAAACTAGAAATCGCACCAGGAATCGTAGTTGGTAGGCTTCAGCATGATGGCGTAATCCCGTTCAGCTGGTTGAATGACTTCAAACGAACGTTCGTACTCGCCGAGGACAGCACTGCATAACGCAACCCGAGCGATTCCGGGAGTTATGGGGACATCTCTGAAAGCGCGCTGTTTGTCAAGAGGAATAATGTCGATTGGCCTCCTTGGTGTTCGGTCTCTGCATCATCTTCCCGGTAAGTCGGAGTCATCTCTCCGCTGTCTAGGCAGCAATAGGTTGTTCAGGTGACGTGTCGCAATCACATACCGAACCTCTAACGGTTCATGTCCCCGCCGCGCTCACGCCTCCTTCTTCGACTCTTTCCGTTGCCGTGTTTCTGGATCTTTGTATGGCTCCTGCTTCTTCAGCATCCAGTACGTTGCTTCGGCCAGGTGTCGTCCAACAGCCCCGATTGCTTTCGAATGTCCTCCTCTACGTTGCACGCGCTCGTACAGACGACTGACATGGCGCTCCGGGTGTTTTCGTCGATGCATCATCACTGAGTTTGCTGCCTCCGCGTATGCCCACTTCAGATAGTGATTGACATCAGGTCGTGTGCGCCCGTAGCGGACATGTCCTCCACTGGCATGCACTCTTGGAGTCTTTCCGGCATACGATGCCAGGTGACTTGCGCTAGGAAATCGCTCGATATCACCAACCTCCGTGAGGATGACTACCCCGAGGATCATGGCAACTCCCGGTAACGTCTGGATGAGTTCGAGCGACTGGAGATCCCCGAATAGCTCAGACATCCGCACTTCAATAGCCTTCAGCTCCCCCTGAAGATGATCAAGGTTCTCGATGAGTATCTCAGTGGCGTAGCGTGTTTGCGGCGGAAACTCGATGAGGAGGTCGTCCAGGATCACCCTGCCTCGAGCGCCAAACAGATCCGTCACTCCGCCGACATCCAGTCCGTACTTCGCTAGGTTGGCATGAATGCGATTCTTCAATTGTGTCCGCTGCCTGACGAGAACCATCCGTGTCCGAGGAAGCTCACGGGCATCTCGCAGCTCTCGTGGTGGTATCCACACCGTGGGCAGAGTCCCTGACCGCTGCAGTCGATTGATTCCTTTGGCATCCAGCCTGTCGGTCTTGTTGATCGATCCACTCATCAGCTTCGCCCTACGGGCATTGACCAGCTGCGGAACCATTCCTGCCGCCTCGATCTCATCAGTGATCCAGTACCAGTTTCCGATGGTCTCGACAGCAACTGGAGATCCTGGATCGAACTCCTCCAAGAATCCCTGGAACGCTCCTCGTGTGTGATCGATTCGCTGCTCACGCACCAACTTTCCCTTCACTGTCTCCACCAATGCCCACGTGTAATGCTTGTGAGAATCAAACGCGATACACTGCATGGTGCGCCTCCTTGCGGCGTTAACCGCATCTTCTTCACCGGCAGCGTACATCACACTGCCGGCAAAGGAGGCGCGCTTTCATAACATCACAATACTTAATTAGCACTGGCGAGTTTCGTATTATGTCCCCGAAATAGGGCGGCAAACACTATTGCGGAGCGATCGCCTACAGAGTGGCTGGCACGAACGGCGTGTGATTGACGAGTGCCGCGAACTCCTCTTCGGCGATCTGCAGCAGAAGCTTGCGATGACAGGGCTTGTCGTACGATTCGTAGCAGATGAGGAAGATGTCGCGCGTGCGCGAGTCCTCGGCCAGTTCTTGGAGCCGGGCGAGCGATTTCGGGTTCCTCTGGATTTGGGCACGGTTTCGAGAATGCATATGACCTCGCGTGGGCAAGAAGCAGCTACGAAAAGCG
>SPBW01000143.1 GCA_004525685.1 Candidatus Atribacteria bacterium | reverse complement strand
CTGCCACCTGAGTCGCGGCCAGGAGCTGCGCAGCGGATCTCAAACACCGTGACTCAAGAGTAGATCCTGTCTGACTCAGCATCAGTGGCGACGCTATCAGAACACTCTCGCCCAGAGTTGCGAAGCAACTCCAAGCAACTCGTCGCTAGACGAGTTGCCAGACGAGTTGCCCAACAGATTGTCCTTTCCGAACGTCATAGACAGTGAAGGCAGCGATGCTTCGACATCATGATAAGGAGGAGGACTCATGGGCGTGGTGACCGTATCAGTGATCGCCGCGCCACAGGGGCGAGGAGAGGATGTGGGCTGGATGCCTCGACTAGCAGAGATGCCTGCAAATGGGCATGATCAGAGGCGTACTCGGAGGACGGGAATGAACGTCGCGGACTTGTATGAGGAGCATCGGGAGAAGCTGACTCGATATGCCATCAGCCTTTCGCGAAGTCTCGACCAAGCCGACGATCTTATCCAAGAGACATTCGTGCGTGCGCTACGCCACTCAGCCGATCTTCAATGCATGAATCCATACCAACAAGAAGCTTGGCTTAAGCGTGTGCTCCGCAATCGATTCTTCGATGAGGAACGGGCACGTAAGCGTGGACGCCTTCTCGTTCAACGTCTAGCATCCGACCAAACCCGTGCAGGGATGAGCGCATACCTTCCCGATTTTGAAGCCCTGCTGGATCTCGTCCCTGTTGAATACCAAGACGTGTTCGAGAAGCGTTATCGCCTGGGAATGAATAGCGCGGAGATTGCCGGAGATCTAGATATCGCGGCCGGAACGGTTCGATATTGGCTTCACCAAAGTATCCAATGCATACGAGCACAGATCTCGCAGGCCCCGTGAAAGGAGACACCATGGATCAAATGACCACCGTGAAGAATGTGAATATCCTCGACTTAAGAAAGACGCCCAAGGAAATCTTCGACAAGATCCGACTTATCAGGAATGTGAACATGCTCTTGGTGTCGCCGGAGACGGCCAACTACCTACCAGGCATTCCGTGCAGGAACATCAACGTTGTCGCAGAAATGCCAGCTGATGCTGAGATTGTAGCTTGCATGAGCCAGCTGACGATCAACGCCAGCTACCTCTCGAACTCAGCATCTCGAAAACTGCTAGTGATCATGGGGCGAGTGATTGTTGAATCGGATGTCACTCCCGCACTCATTGATGAGAAGATCGCGGGGATTGCTCTGATGGGCAAACTCATTTGCCCTGAGTCCCTGGTGGGGCCCTTGCACTCCAAGGCATCAATGCTCACGGGCAAGACCGTTTCCTATCCCCAAGGGGCCGTGCTGGTGGCGCGTTCGCTCACTCTAGATGACGGCTTTCTGCAATCGCTGAACGACGGGTCGCATGTTATCGTTGCGGGATCTCTTCGCGTGCTTGACGACGTCAGTAGCGCATTGATCGAGCGGAAGATCAAGACACTGCAGGCGCACGGAAGCATCCTGTGCCGACAAGAGCATGCGTTGGCCATCAAGTCGAGATTGTCAAACACAAGGAAGATGACCGTCGTCCCCACCGGACACCGCCTCGTTGATGGCAATCTTGCGCTCGACGAACAGATGGTCCAAGTGTTGGAGAAGGAGCAGCTCTTTTGCATGGGCGACATCATCATTGGCGGGACGGTTGATTCGAGAGCCTTGGACCGCGCCATCGCCAAGATTAGGAGCATGGGAGTGATCCTCTGTCCGATTGCGCTCAAGGATGTGCTGAAGACCAAGTGCGATATGCTCGAAAACCAGGTCATCCTCATTGAAGGAACCCTTTGGTATGTCGACGATGATCGCCAGTTGCTCCCGTATCAGTTTGACTACATCAACGGGCCGATCACGATGGTCATTCGTGGCGAATTGACGATCACAGCCGATGTGACAGCGCAAGCCATCCTGGATCGCGTGGCAAAGATCCACAACATGGGAGAGATCTCGTGTCAGCCAGAGCACATCGCGGCGATTGAGGCGCGCCTGGGTATCCGAGAGGGCGATGTAAGAGTGCCAAGAGAAGCCAGCACAGAAGACGATGAGGCCGGTCCGTCCCTCGGCAACGGCAACATCATGGTGTTGTAGCACGCAACGATTGGATTGTATGGCGAGCTGCGATGTCAGTGGCTCGCCGTTGTTTTGATGGATGAAGTGCTGGAGATTCAGACAGTGTCCTGGCGAGCTACGACGCGTCGCGACCTTTGCGATCAAACGCGACACCAAACAAGATGGCTAGTCCCGCGCCCACGCCAATCCCTATGGCCACACTCGAAAGCGCAATACCCAGAGCGATGCCAACGGCGACGCCAAGAATGATGCCAATAGGCAGTGTTCGTCTTGCTGTGTCGCTGGTCATGTTTCAGAGTATAGCCATGAGCGAGGCGCCAAGGAACATGCCCCGCCAGAGACAAGCTGGCGGGGCAAGATGATAGGTCTATTCGCTTCGGCTTTGTGTCTCAAGAAGGTGATAGCCAAACTGCGTCGCAATCGGACCGTGCACGACGCCAACGGCTTCGTTGAATACAACTTGATCGAATTCCGGAACCATTCGACCTTGCTCAAATTCACCCAAGTCTCCGCCCGAAGCGCCCGATGGGCACTGCGAGTATTCGGCTGCCAGCGCTGCAAAATCAGCACCGTTTTCGATCTGTGCCTTCAACTCGTTACAGAACTCTTCTGTTTCCACCAAAATATGTCGTGCTGTTGCCTTAGGCATTCTTCCTCCAGTGTTCTTCTGAATACGTACTCACTGAACGCCAGGCTGTGCAGGCACTCGCCGAATACGGGGCATATGGTACTTCGAGTTACCAACTACCGCACGGGACCATGTCGAATTACGCCCCAATGCGGATTGAGCGTCTGGATATCATTCTCCTGTGATAAATGAGCTCCAGAACGCTCTGATATGGCCGGGCAATCCCGTTGTCTTGCTGTGATTGAGGCCGGATCCTCGCAAGGATGAAACCCTCTGTGCCTCGAGCGCTTGTGCGAGCCCCTTGATCTGGCTGAGATCTTCTGTAGGATGAACGACCAAGGGGGATCTGTGACTGATACGAAAATCATCCGCATCTGTTCATCGCTGCTACTGGGAAGCTTCATCTTTGCGATCTGCTGCGTGGGCCAATCGACGGGAAGCCCCGATGCACTCTGGCCGGATCTATCAGGCGATTGGGCAATGGCGCAATACCTCGTTGCCGCAGCCGATCTTCCGCTTGTCGGCCAGTTGTTCATCTACACAACCGTAGGTGTCCTGACTCATGTCAGCCAATCAGGCTCAGAGCTGGTCATGCAAGATGCCTACTGCTTCACGGACGCAGAGCCCTCGACACCACTGTTCATGCCACATATTGGCGACGATGTCATGCGCTCGATCTGTCCAGATCCCAGAACCGTCCAGCTAGAGCAGACCGATCAGGGGATTCGCATGTCGCAGGACTGGCACGTCGAAGTGAGAGGTGCCCTGCTCGAGAATCCAGCGAGTGACCCACTCCCGACCACACCTGATGATTCGCGACTGGTGGATCAAGAGGGGGATGGCTTTCCCGGCATGACGATACGGGTCGAGCTAGTCGGTCTCTATACCGGAAGCACGTATGCCGTTCAACGATATCGATATCGTCTCTACGGTGATGTCGTCGATGAGAACACGATCATCGGATTCATCGAGTGGACGTCAGAACAAACGATCGTCGCCGCAACCAACGATCTGTTTCTTCTTCCATTCGCGGACTACACGGATCCTGACTCAACCAAGCACAAATTCATCATGACGCGTGTTGATGAGACATGGACCTGCGATACGCTGCGAGAGCAACTCCCGGCGCTGATCGAGCAACTCGAGCTCTAAGTCCGTCGAGGCGCCGACTCGCTAGCGAGGCGGACGAAATCGGCAGCTCGACAGTTGCGTTTGCATGTTCCCACATGCGCTCAGAGAGCGATGGCGAGAAGCAGTGTGCTCAGAGCCAATGCCACGCCGCCGCCCACGAGCAATCCGACACCCACGGGTTTGATCAACGGAACCCGAACACCAACGACAACCTCGATCGCCATGCCGTCTGATGCATCGTCATTCATGACGACGAACGACACGTCACCCTCGGCAAGCTCCCACTCCAGTTCTTGCAGACCCATTCCTGATGTTGACTGCACCCAGAATGGCTGCTCATCCGGAAGCGCAAGAGGATCCTGCGGCGCATTCATCCGATAGCTCAGGAACATCTCATCGTCCTCGATCTCATCAAACACAGCATAGGTTACGCCGCCAAGGTACTCATCAAGAGTCTGAGTGGAGGCCATGCCGATGAAGATCCCCTTGTCAGCATCCAGATTCTGAGCCTGTATACGCAGTGTCGCGATCTCTCCCAGCGCGATGGGACTGTCGGGTATCTCAGGCAGGTCCTCGATGTCGGCAGGCCCAGCCACAAGCGCAAACCCATCTACCTCGATCTCCATCGTGTTTGAATTCATGAACCCATCTTCATCTGTCAATATGGTATCAGCCCAATACAGGCTCCCTCCAGCAAGCATGAGAGGCAGGGCGATGAGAATGCCTGCCAAGCCGATGATGCCAAGTACGAATCGAATCATGGATCCTCCTTCCGTCCATCGGAATGCTTGAGCATAGCACTGAGCGATGATCGAGACCATTGTGCCGAAGCGTTGCAACCGGAGAATCCGCCGTGTACCGTGTGGGGGTAACAGGAGGTGTCTGATGGGGATTCTCGACGGAAAGACTGGTCTCATTCTGGGCGTCGCCAATGAGCGAAGCATTGCATGGCACATTGCACAGCATGCCGTGGAGCAGGGGGCACAGTGCGCATTCTCCTTTCTTCCGGGAGAGAAGAACGAAGCGCGCGTTCGAAAGGCCCTGACCACCGGCGGGATGGGCGATGCATGGACGTACCCTTGTGATCTCAGCTCTGACGAGGATCTTGATAACCTGTTCGAAGCCTTGAAGAAGCACGCAGGATCCATTGATTTCCTTGTTCATTCTGTGGCGTACGCAGATCGCGAGTATCTGAAGCCCGGGACCTTCACATCAACGCCTCGATCTGTCTTTGCCCAAGCCCTCGACATTTCGGCGTACACGCTGATTGCTGTCGCCCATCGGGCGCGACCGTTGATGCCAAACGGAGGGTCAGTGCTGGCCCTCAGCTACTACGGCGCCGAGAAAGCCGCTTCTGGCTACAACGTGATGGGCGTGGCCAAGTCAGCACTCGAATCCACAGCCAGATACTTGGCAGCCGAGCTTGGGGAGTTTGGCATTCGCGTCAATGCCCTGTCTGCTGGCCCTTGTCGAACGCTATCCGCCATGGCAGTGGGAGGGATCGAAGACATTCTCAAGAAAGTAGAAGCTACCGCCCCCTTGCGTCGCAACATCGAAACGGCAGAAGTAGGCAAGTCAGCCGTGTATCTCTTGTCAGATCTGTCATCAGGCGTCACAGGCGAGACGCACCACGTCGACGCCGGCTACAGCGCGATCGTCACGT
>SPBW01000262.1 GCA_004525685.1 Candidatus Atribacteria bacterium | reverse complement strand
TCGATGTGATGCACTTGGCACCACACCTTGAGATCAGCCAGCGTCCTGAGGGCGCCAGGCTTGGTTGCGTTGGTAACGAGGTACATCCGCTCCAGATTCATGTTCGCATGGTAGCGAGCGTTCCAGTTCTCATCAAGACGACTTGCGATCAATGTGCTTCCAGCGACAGACGATGCGCTCGATGATGTCGATGATGATGTACAGGGAGAACCCTAGGAGAGCCATGGCCATGATGCCCGCGAACGCCACGGCTCCAGAGTAGATATTGGAATCAATGAAAGATCCCAAGCCGCCGTAGCGAGGATCAAACGAGCCCGTCGTCTCTGCGATGAAAAGGAACGCCATGCCCAAGCCAACGCTGACCCTCAAGCTGGTCAAGATCGAGGGCAATGTCGCTGGCAGCACGACGTGCCGGTAGATCTGCCACCACGACGCGCCCGCAGAGCGCACGCTGGTCACATGTTCCACTTCGATCAGCTTGGCAGCTCCTCGTGCTGACACAAGGATTTGGAAGAAGAGAGCACTGGCGACAATCGCCACCTTGACGGGATTGCCCAATCCAAAGATCAGGAACAGAGGGAGAATGAAGGCAACCTGAGGAATAGGATAGATGATGAAGATCATCGGCGAGACCAGTTGATCCAGCCTCCGCTCATGTCCGATAAGTAGACCCAATGGGTACCCAAGCGTGAATGCAATCGAGATCGCCAACACCAACCGCCAAGCACTGACCCAGAAATTCTGGAATAACGTGGGACCAAGTCGCCACATCTCGTAGATGGCGCGCACAGGGTTGGGGAGGAAGGCGCGATCCTTCACATACTCGACAAGCGCGCTCACGCCCCACCAAATGAGCAGCAGAATCGCTATGCTGACCAGGTAGCGGGCAATGTGCCATCCAACCGTCTTATTCGCCAATCGACACAATGCACGCTTCCATACGGGAGGACTTGCTTGTTTGTTCATTCTTCCAGCGCCTTTCGAAGCTGTCCCACAATCGTCATGAATGATTCGGTTCTGCGATAGTCCAGTTCACCCATGTGTGGGTTTGAAACGATGGTCTTGATACGAGCCGGACGCTCCGTCAAAACGACAACGCGTTGCCCCAAGAAGGCCGCCTCCTCGATGTCGTGCGTAACGAGCACAAGGCAGAACTCATGCTGCTTCCATAGCTCAAGGAACAGATCCTGAATACGCTCTTTGGTGAGCGTGTCCAGCGACGCGAGGGGTTCATCCATCAGCATGACAGACGGTGATGTTGACAGTGCGCGCGCAATGCCGACGCGCCGCTTCATGCCTTCAGATAACTCTGCCGGGAATCGGCTCTTGACGCTGCCCAATCCCAGATTCTCAAGCACGGCGTCGGCCGTCTTGTTCGGGTAGTCCTTGTTGAGAAGCAGACTGAGATTGGCATTCTGCAGCACGGTCTTCCAGGGCAGCAGACCCGCATTCTGAAGAAT
The DNA here is from genome assembly GCA_004525685.1 of Candidatus Atribacteria bacterium. Lineage (GTDB taxonomy): Bacteria > Bipolaricaulota > Bipolaricaulia > UBA7950 > UBA9294 > SPBW01. The sequence continues at coordinate 1,373 of SPBW01000262.1, read as the reverse complement.
GAGCGCCACTTCCTTGCGCGGACCTTGCACAGGGAGTTCATCAATCTCGATCGTCCCTGACACGGCGCGGTGCAAGCCGGCCATGGCAAACAAGAGCGAGGTCTTTCCACAACCAGAGGGGCCGATCAGTGCCAGGCTTTCGCCGCGACCAATGTCCAGAGACACGTCTTCAACCGCGCGGACGACGTTTGCTCCTCGTCCATAGTCAACGGTGACATCGCGAACACAAATCATGGGATGAATTGGAAATCAACCATGTCTTCGAACGCGGGAGCAGCGGGATAGACGTAGTTCTTGCCTCGCATCCATTGCTCGACCGAGTCATAGAGTTCTTGCTGCAAGGATGCTGGCATCTCGTAGTAGGGAATCGTCAAGACATCCAACACTTCCTGATTGATCGTCGTGCGATCGGCTCCCTGAAAGAAGAGACCCAGTGCGATGTCGATCCCCTCATCGATCAGCACATCTCGTGGCGTGCTGTTGATGCGCTCAAGAGCCTCAACATAGGCAGCATAGAAGGCTTCGACAGCCTCGGGGTTCTTCTCAACGTAGGATGATCGGAATACAACCAATGTAGGAAGCGGGCCCAAAGCGGACAGATCTACGAGCACGTTCAGCGCGATGGGGCTACGTTCGGGCGGATGGTAGGTCGAGATGTAGGAGATGTAGGGCTCGGGCAACATGGCTGTCGGTATCGTCTGCGCACCGAACCACACCGCCATCATCAGCATGTCATTGAAGTACATCGTACGCACAGACCGCGCATCCCGCCCCAGCGTAGCTGCAAGATACTGATCAAGCACGTACTCGTAATCAGAACGATAGATCGTACCGATCGTTTGTCCTGCGGCGATCATATCATCGAACGTTTCATAGCGAAACGATGCCGGAGACAGCAGAGCCAGACTCATGCTGTCGGTCTGAGGCCGCAATGATGCAGTGCTCGTGATGAGGACATCCGAACCGATGCTTGCGTCGTAGATCGCGCGCGTGACATCGGCGAACAAGCCATCCAGCTGATTGGCCGAGAAGGCGATACTTCGTTGCTGATTGTCCGTGATCCCTACAAGCTGAACATCCACGCCGTGGGCGTCGAACAGTCCCCAGCTATCGGCGAATGCAATGGGTAGCGCTTCGAGTACTGGCGGGAGGCTGAACCGTAGTGTGGGGAGAGCCTCTCCCACAACGGCCACCGTAACGATCAATAAACAAAACAGAAGCACCCCGCGAACTCGTCTCATCTTGCCCCCTCGCCTAGGTTCAGATCGTTGCCTGATTATAGCGATCGCGCCCCTTTCGACCAATCAGATCCTGAAGTTCATTTCCACTGGGCATTTTGCGTGCTTCTCCTTTCTAGAAACAAACCAATCGCG
>SPBW01000167.1 GCA_004525685.1 Candidatus Atribacteria bacterium | reverse complement strand
AGTTCCCACGTCCATCAACATGATGCTGTGGACAGGCATGACACTGATGAGAAGTGCTCCCAGCATCGGGCCAGCCACCTGCATGGCTCCGCCGACGCTCTGATTCAGTCCGGAGATGCGAGTCAAGTGTTGGGGTGGCACTAGCATCGTCGTCGAAGCGCCTATGGCCGGAAGATGAAACGCATCTCCGATGGCGCGGAGTATGATAATGCCGTAGACGTGCCACATCTCCATGTTCCCTGTCCAGAAGAGATAAGCAAGGAGCAAGGATGCGAGCGCGATGCCCGTATCAGAGACTAGGATCGTGAGGCGGCGATTCCAACGATCGACGTAGGCGCCCACCAGCGGGCCCAGCAGCACGGTGGGAAGGATGAGTCCTAGCGTGGCTGTTGCCAGAACCTGAGCCGAGCCTGTCTCCTGAGTGAGCCACCAGACGAGCGCAAATCCACCGGCCCGACTTCCAAGCCGTGAGAACATCTGCCCCGTCCAGATCGTGAAGAAACGAGGGGCCCATCGTGGTTCTGGCATCAATACCACACCCCACACGCAAGCACAATGACTGATAGCGGCATGGACGCACACAAGGTCGATCTCATTGCAGCCAACGTAGATGCAGTTGCTGCGGCGAGAGCGCTTCTGTGAGATCTATGCGCTTGCAGGTTCCGATAGACGAGCGATCGCAGGGACTGGCAACCAGATGCGGGCTTGAAGATGACGGCTGATTCCATGTTCTCTCCTTTGAGGTCTATTGCAGGAATGCAACCGACCGCCTCATACGACGTCCGGGCTCACCGATCTGTTGGGCTGAATCTGCTGTGGCATGTGGTTGTCTGAATGGGATCGTGTCTTCCGTGGCACGGATGCTGCGTTTGGATGCGCCTGGTGCGATACCCTGAGAAATCATCCACACGTGAGAAGGTGCGTGGAATACGCAGCTCGCGTGACAGCTCGCCTTACGATGATCCTTCTTCAAGCTGTCGCGCTGACCTATGCTGTGACCTACTCGCCCGACGCTTCGATCAAGCAAGTGCCCAGACGTCATGCGGAATCGGGTTGTTGGTGATTGTTGCGAGAGCGGCAACGACTGTCCCGGAAGGGTTCGAGTGGGAAGCCGCTCTGCAAGCAATCCGTAGATAGCGGCCTTGCCTCGCGCAATCCTTAGCCGCTCGGTGCATCACAGATTGTGCGCTCGGAAGCGCGACCTCGAATGGTAATGAACCGCTGGACGAGGGCAGACGACATACCTGCGAGTGGACTTCCCGCTCCTGGAGGACGCCATGGACAGGACATTGTTTGATACGTACGACGCAGGACGAATCGGGGAAGCGATGCGCGGCATGCGTGACCAGAAGGATCTTCCGGCGGCTCAGGCCCTGGTAGCATTGACGGAGAACCGACCGAGTGACGTATTGAATTGCTCGGTGCCATCCGATCTAGAGACCCTGGAGCTTCGGGCACTGGCGGCATTCCGATGCGGAGAGGGCGCAGAGCTTCTTGCGATTTCTAGACGTTTGTCGGAGATCGGAGCGCAAACCCCGCTGTGCCGGGATCTGCTCGATCTTGCCCCGCTGGCTCGGCTGGCTAGTGGCCGGCGACTACGGAGGATCACGTCGAAGACACCGGAAGCTGCGGCGTTTGACCTAGGAATGCCGGTTCCCATGATTGATGTTGCGGTGAATGGCGAGGTCTGCAGATTCATCGTGGATACTGGTGCAGAGGTATCGGTGATTGACGATGACGTTGCTCGTCGGATGGGTGTACGGCGGTTGTTGACTGCCGGAGTATCCCTAGACTCAAACTCAGGCCGACACGAAGTGGCTACTGGTTTGATCGGCGAGTTGGCGATCCTTGGACTGACGATGGAGGACGTGCCCGTCCTATTCGCGGAGTTGTCTGGTCTGAAGGAAGCGCTTCATTGCGTCGGCATTCTTGGCGTCCAAGATCTCCTGTCCGAATTCGTTCTCATCCTCGACTACATGGCCGGGCAGATCAACCTGTCGGAGCACAGCTCGGATCGTGGGTGGCCGATCTACTTCGTCCGCGGCAGAGCGAAGATAGCAGTCGAGGGTGCCATGGAGGGTGGATCGAGCGGGCTGTTCCGAATCGATACGGGCTCGAACTGCTGCGAGTTGACGGACGCCTATGTGGATCGCGCGCTCGCTGACGGCGCAGCCTGGGACGTGAGTGAGCTGAACCGAGTGACGGCGGTTGCGATTGGCACAGCGCAGGAACGGCAAGAGCGCACGCTTCGACAGGGTTGGTTCCGGCCTGCTGGTGGAGACACCCGCCTCGGCCTAGAGCAGCTTCCCGTGGGAACGTGGTTGCCCGATCGCAGCATTGCGTACGCTGGGAAGCTTGGGGGGAACGCGTTCCGGGAACGCATCCTCGAGCTGGACTACCCAGCCTGTCGAATGAGACTTCGTCTGCGCAATCCAGGCTAGGATCTCTGTGATGACGTCGTGACGGTCAGTACGCACGTCAATCCTACTGCTTCAATCGGACGTCAAGAGCCACACGATGCTCGGACCGCCCGTAGTTCCGTATGAGGGGATGAACAAGTCGAGATCGCCGTCGCCGTCCAGATCGCCGACTCCAGGGCCGCACGAGCCCGATCCGCGTAGTCTCACTGCACTGTCCGAGAATTGGCCCGCTCCGTCATTGAGCCAAATCTGATTGTCTTCAATGAGGATCGAGAGAAACACGTCCAGTGCCCCATCTGCATCGAAGTCTCTCAAGACGGGCCATGCTGCGTAGGTGGACGGCAGTTCGGTGGTGCGAATCTCAAACGCACCGTGACCATCTCCGAGCAGCAGACAGGTTTGTCCGGCTTGCGTCCACGTCCCGTTCGTATCCACGGCATCGACGTCCCCGTCGCCATCGACATCGCCGAATGCGATACTGAACGGTTCATACTGAAGGAAGGTACAATCCATGCGCCACACTTCTTCGAACACGCCGTGTCCGTCATTGATGAGGGCACGGTACATTGATTCCGGCTCCTTGATGAAGGCATCCGCGTCGCCATCGCCATCCAGATCCTGGAACAAGGTGCCAAATGGGAGATCGTATTCAGACCTTGAGAACTGGCCCGCGCCATCATTCAGATAGACGAGGCTGATGAAGTCGCGTGCCAGCGTGAGATAGGCGACGAATGCATCCAGATCGCCATCGCCATCGATATCTGCGAGCTGCACGAGGTTCGCGCTGATGGACGTGTCTCCCAGATCCTGGCCGGAGTCTGAAAACCGGGCATGCCCATCATTGAAGTAGATCTTGCTGGGCAAGCTGCGGCCGAATGCATACGCGCAGGCGATGAAGATGTCGAGATCGCCGTCGCCATCGAGATCTCCGAGATCGATCCCGTGTCCATTGCGCGTGAGTAGCTGGTCAGTCATTGCGAACTGGCCGGTTCCATCGTTGAGCAACACACGGCTGTCGAAGCTGCCCTGGTTGGCGAGCACAGCATCGAGATCGCCGTCACCATCGAGGTCGCCGAGCGCAATCTGAAACGTCGTTGCTCGCCCGTACTCGCCGGCAGCAGAGAACTGAATGGGAGAGGGTGAGTCAGTCTGCCCGACCAACAGCAGGCCACACCACATGACGAGCAGCGTGCCGAGTACGCAACGATCTAACGTGCGTCTGCCTTTCACGTAAGTAGTATCTCCATGTTGCGTCTCCGAAGTACGTCCACTATGTGGGGAAGCGTATCGAGTCTGTTTTCGGACAACCCTGCTCTTGATCCCGCTCCTAGAGAATCCTTGGATCAGGACCGCTTTCACAGCATCCAATGGGTGTGAAGACCGAGCAACTCCTGACGCATTTGAAGCACCCGATGCATTTCTCGTTGTCCACGGTGGGTGCCTGGAACCCATTCTGAGAGATGGCGCCGACAGGGCACACCGGCAGCGTCGGGCAGGCGTGGTTCTGCGGGCAAAGCTCCTTGCGAATTACGATCATGACGTTCTCCTTCAATTGGACAAAGGATCTGTCGGTGCTAGAACCCCATCACTCCGAAGATGACCCACGCCACCCCCAGAGCTAGAAGGGTGTTGAACACGGTCGCGGCACCGTAGACAGCCAGCGGACGCCAGCCCATCTTGCCAAGCTCTCGTACAGAAAGCTCCAGTCCGATCGAGAAGAAGGCCATGGCAAACGCCCACTTGGACAGCGTTTGTAGTGCTGCAACAACGTCCTCGCCGAACAGCCCCAAAGAAGCGAACAGGGACACCAGCACGAACCCGAGCACGAACTTCGGGAAGCGATGCCAAATCATGGCTGCACGTGGTTTCTCATCCGGCTTCTTCTCGACGCGAACGACGAAGTACAAGGCAAGCAAGAATGCGGCCACGCCGATGAGGGCGTTCTGAGACATCTTGACGACCGTGGCCACGGATTGAGCGGTTTCTCCGAGGATCGTACCTGCGCCGACGACGGCAGCGGTGGTATCGATGTTGCCGCCGAACCAGGCACCAGCGACATCGGCGGGCAGCCCGATGGCTCGTGCGATCCAAGGCATAGCCACCATCAACGGAATCGCGGTGAAGATGACGAGCGCTGTAACGTAGGTGATCTCCTTCTTCTTGGCGACGACGGCGCCTGCGGCAGCGATGGCCGCCGAGACGCCGCAAATGGACACAGCAGCAGCCATCACGGCTTTCAATTGCTCGTTGACCTTGAGTCTGGTGCCCAGCCACCACGTGAAGAAGAAGACACACGTAACCATGACGATGGCTTGGATAAGACCTCCCGCTCCCTGGCTCAGGATCTGTGTGATGTCCAAGCGTGCTCCCATCAGCACCAGACCAATCTTTAGAAACAGCTCT
>SPBW01000279.1 GCA_004525685.1 Candidatus Atribacteria bacterium | reverse complement strand
GCTGTAGGAGAACGACTCAACGCCAGAGAAGTCGAAGTTCGGCGTGTAGGTGAGATTCGTCCCATCAGCCACGACGCTTCCGTTGGCGGGCTGCGAGACGGATTGAATGATCAGGGAATCGCCATCGGGATCGGAGTCGTTGCCGAGCACATCGATCAGCTTGGGCGTGTCTTCATCCGTTGACGCAGAGTCGTCTTGTGCGATAGGAGGATCGTTGACAGGCGTGATGAGAACGGTGACAGTGGCCTCTGCTTGTCCGCCATTCCCGTCCGTGGCTGCGTAACGGAACGTATCTGTGCCATGGAAATCTGGATCTGGCGTGTAGGTGACGGTCCCGCCATTGTTGACGACGGATCCATTTTCAGCGGCCCCCACCCAATCCACAGACAGCTTGTCGCCATCGGGGTCGGAGTCGTTCGCCAATACGGGGACAGTAAGAGAGGCATCCTCTGTTGTTGTAGCCGTATCATTGACGGCTGTGGGCGGGTCGTTCACAGGATGGATGATCAGACTGACCGCAGCCAGGTTCGAGTCCTTCGTGTTTGTACTTGCGTAGTAGGTGAACTGGTCGCTGGTCGTTTCCCCGCCATCATGAACGTAGATGAAAGAGCCATCCGAATTAAGCGTCAGCGTCCCGTGGGAGACCGTTGAATTCAGCGTCGCAGTGAGAGGGTCTCCTGGCGAGGCGATATCGTTCTCCAGAACGCCTGGCGTTCGCTCAGTGAAGGATTCGCCCTCACTGACGTGATAGAGATCGTCAATCGCCAAGGGCGGGTCATCGCACAGAACGGCAATGGTCACATCCGCCTCTTGAGAGACGGCGCCATCATTGTCGGAGATGGTGTAGCTGAAGGTGTCATCACCACAGCTCTGCGGATCGGGCATGTACGTGATGACGCCACTGGAGGCGTGCACACTGATGGTGCCGAAATCGGGAGATCTCGTAATCCGAATGGATGTCAAATCAAGAGATCCATCCACGTCATTGTCGTTAGCAGTGACATCGATGGCGATGGCCGTGTTCTCATCCGTGGTGGCCGTATCGTCGTTGGCGAAGGGCGCCTCGTTACACAGGATCTCAACGGATACGGTGGCTTCGTTGGATGTCGCCCCTTCGTTGTCATCGACGGTATAGGTGAAGGAGTCGTTGCCACAATCCCCATTCGAGGGCGAATAGGTTGCCACGCCAGTGGATGGATCAATGTCGACGTCTCCGTGACTGGGGGACTGAAGGATCGCGACTGAAGATGAGGAGAGGCTTCCATCTGGATCGACGTCATTGGCAAGGATGTCGATCACAACGGCCTCGTTCTCATCCGTCTGAGACATGTCATCATGGGCCTCGGGGGCGTCATTCGTTGCATACACGGAAACGAATACGAGGGCGGAATCAGCTTGGCCTTCGCTATCCTCGATGGTGTACGCGAATGAGTCGGTGCCGTGAAAATCGGGATCTGGCACGTACTGCACTGTGCCGTCTCCGTTGGTCCGTGTCGATCCGTGAGATCCGCTTTCTAGGCTCGTGATTTGTGTCGGTTCAACGCCCAGCAGGTCGTTTGCCAACAGGTCGATCGTAATAGGTGTGTCTTCATCGGTTTCAGCGACATCGTCCTGCGCATCGAGCGGCAGGCTGACGAAGATAGTTCCGTACTGATCGCCTGTGCACTTGGAGCCGGGTCCATAGGGCGCACACGAGCCATCCTCGCAACTTGAGACATCCTCGAAGTCCTTGTCTACCGACCAAAGAATCTGGACATTCTCTAGGCTGAGCGTGCTGCCGCAAGGAACGGATACCGTCCCGAAGTAGATATCAGGGTATGTTCCGTTGGCGAAAACATTCATCGGCTCGCTTACCAGGTCAGCGATGGCAAGGGATCCGTCCATGTAGACATCGGCAACGAAGCGAACGCAGTATGTCTTGTTGCGGTTGAAGTGCAGTGACACCCAAAGATTCGTCTCAACAGAGCCCCCTGGTGTACAGGAGCCCACGACGTCTGCAGATACTCCAATGAGCTCCACATCATTGGCCGTGCATCCAGAAATACAGCGCGGGAACGTCTGTGCCGCAGTGGCAATGGACAAAGCCAGGATGAGGCCTGCAAGAGCAAGCAGTCCCATCAACGTCTTCCTGCTAAGAAGAGATTCTGAGTGTTGATTACTCATGGAGCGAGGCCTCCCGAAGTAGCGTACTTCCCTATGAAGATTGCCTCCGTGGTCACACACATCGGGGCAATCCATTCCAGCACGAACTGGACTCAGATTGCTGAATCGCGTCTTCATCATCAACCGCCTCCTGGGTTTGGAGGCCGGCAACCTGCTACCTCGAACAGCGGAATCTCCATCCGTTCGAGGCCATGGCTTTGCGTCCCACTCTCGCGAGCGGTTTGCCTTTCTCAGCCATTCTCTCTAGGCGAAGCTCTATAGCAGGATTATGCCTAGATCGAGACCACTTCGGACGCCAAGCAGTGCTTTCTCTAGGCAGATGATGGCCGCGCGGATTCCATTCGCTGTGAATGACGTATGGCACGCATCGCTATCTGCTATAGAATACGGG
>SPBW01000194.1 GCA_004525685.1 Candidatus Atribacteria bacterium | reverse complement strand
TCTCCTTACCCGCTTGTTCATGTTGTGTCGAAGTCGGGTGAACCGTAGTCCATCGCGACTTGGCGTGCAACCGTCCTTGACGCACTGTATCCCACAGGGTAGCCTGATGAACCATGGCCAGAACAAGCTACTTCTCTCTAGCAATCGTCCTTCTCATCCTTGATCGTCTGACCAAGTGGTGGGTATTCTCCACGCTGGATCCGAACGTCCCCAACAATCTCATTGGCAATGCCATCCGCCTGACGCGCGTTCACAACGACGGCGGGGCGTTCGGACTTTTCCCAGGGGGCGGCGTGGTGTTCCTTGTGGTATCGGGCATCGTTTCGCTGATGTTGTTCTTGATCCTACTGACCCTGCACATCGACAGTCGACTGATCAAGACAGGCATGGCGTTCGTGCTCGCAGGCGCAATCGGCAACTTGATCGATCGCATTCAATGGGGCTATGTGCTTGACTTCTTTGAGATTCGGGGATTTCCGATCTTCAATGTGGCCGACTCCTGTATCACCGTAGGCGCTGTGTTCATCATCCTCGCCATTCTGTTTGGAGGTGATCGCAATCGATCTGCAAGGAAAGCTGATCGCGTTTGAGGGCATCGACACATCAGGCAAGTCGACGCAAGCGCGACTGCTGGTGAAGCGATTGTCTGGGTCAGGACTCGACGTGGTGAGTACGGTCGAGCCTGGAGGAACGTCGATTGGAGAGGCCGCGCGGGCGATTGTGCTTTCCAGGCCTGGCGTCCATTCGGCCATGCTGCCCTTCTCCGAGCTGCTTCTGTTTATGATCAGTCGAGCGCAGAATACGCACGAAGTGATCCTGCCTGCATTGCAGGCGGGAAAGACGGTTGTCGTGTCGCGCTATCGGATGTCGAGTGAGGCGTATCAGGGCTATGGACGCGGCATCGACCTCGACCTTGTGCGAGATCTGAACCATCATGCCACGCAGGGATTGCGGCCACATGTCACCTTTCTGATCGATATCTCTGCGGAAACGGCTGTCAACAGGAAGACCACGGAGCATGATCGAATAGAGATTGAAACGCTCGAATTCCATCGCCGCGTGCGTCAGGGATTCTTGGAATTGTCTGCATTGGATCCAAACGCTGTTGTGATTGATGGCGATCGGGATCTTGGTGAGATTGCGGAGGATGTGGCGCGATATCTTCAAGTCTGATTTTGCTAGCCGTCGATTCGATGCAGTAACATGGAATCCGACGTAGAGCTAAGGGGGAGGATTCATGGATCTTGTGTGTCTGAAAAATGATCTGGTGTTCGGCGTGCGCCTGGCTAGTCACGCCCTTGGTACGCGAAGCAGCATGCCCATTCTCGCGGGATTGAAGCTGGAGATTGAGGGCAACCAGCTTAGACTGCAGGCGACGGATTTAGAGCGAGCCGTTCGCTGTGAGATTCCGATTGAGAACAAAGGCGGGAATGAGTCCGTCGTGTTGAATGGCGCAGTCTTCATCCAGATTGCATCTCACCTTCCCCCAGATGAGCGGATCAGTCTGACGAGCAAAGCTGATGAGAGTACATCAGTCCAGATTCGTTGCGGCGAAGTGACATTCGATCTCCCCACGCTGCCAGCAGATGACTATCCTGAGATCGCCGCTCTTCCCAGCGCCAAGACGGCGACGGTCTCCATCGCGCAGTTCCAGCGCGGGCTCAATCAGACGGTGTTTGCTGCCAAGAAAGCCGGGCAGACCACGCGACTCAGTCTGACGGGTGTAAACCTCGTGCTCAAATCCGATCACCTCAAGCTGGTGACAACAGACGGCTATCGGCTTGCGATGAAGACGATTGGCATTGAAGACATTCGCGAAGAAGGCGAGTACCTGATTGATGCCAGCGTCCTCACAGATCTGGATCGTGTACTGTCGCAGCTTCAAGCGGACTCTGTAGACATCTACAAGGGCGAAGGGCAGCTGTTCTTCCATGCCGCAGGCGTGACATTCATGGCTCGGACGATTGCCGAGGAGTTTCCTGACTTCGATCGCGTCATTCCCAAGAACAATCAGATCTCACTGATCTTTGATCGCAAGTCACTGCTTGAGGCACTGCAACGTATCGAGATTACGGCAGCCGAAGATTCTGGTGCCATCTCCCTCAAGGCGACGCCAAATGAATCAGCAGTGGTCGTTGCCTCGTCTTCTCGCGACAAGGGAGAAGCCCAAGAGAGGGTGCGGCTTCAGAATGTGCCCACTGAAGGCATTCAAATCTCGTTTAATGCCAGCCTCGTCATTGATGGGCTCAAGCACCTGGCATCCGATGAAGTGGGCTTCTGGTTGGCAGCCCCGCTGCAGGCAGCCCTCATGGAACCAGCAGGCACGAAGATCCCGGCATCGGATCATGGCTTCTTGTATGTCTGCATGCCAGTGAATCTGAGCACGTAGCTCGCTCGAACTCACTCGACAATGAGAAACGCCCCGGACAATGCCGGGGCGTTTCTCATGCAATGATTGTATCGATCAACTATCCCAACGCCTTCTGAGCCTCGTTGAGAGCTGACGCCAAGACGGAATCGATGTTGGCAATGTCCTGCCCGCCGCCTTGTGCGAAGTGCGGAGCGCCACCCCCGCCGCCACCCAGTGCCTGCGACATCGACTTCACCACATCTCCGGCTCGTACGGCCTTGATTTCCTTTGAGACCTTCACGACCACGAGGGCGCGTCCCGACGACTCCCCGGCCAGAATGATGACGGCAGGGTGTGTGTGCTCTTCGATCAGATCGGCCAGCTGTTTCAGTTGCTCGACAGGCAGGTCAGCGCGAGAGACGACCAGCTTGGCAGTGCCCACCTCGACTGCTTTCTGGGTCATCTCGTGAGACAGTGTCGTCAGGCGTTGTCCCACCCATTCGTCTAGCTGAGAGCTGAGCGCCTCGACTTGCGATTTGAGGTGCTCGATGCCGACAACGGGATCATCGCCTAGCTCTTTGTGCATACGTCGCGCGAACTCGTCTTGTTGGCGCAGATGCGTCAGCACGGCGTCTCCAGTAAGGGCTCGGATGCGCCGCGTGCCTGCGGCAATGCTCTCTTCTGACACGATCTTGATCAGACCGATCTCGCCTGAGCGTGACACGTGGGTTCCACCACACAACTCCTTGCTCACATCACCCACGCTGACGACGCGCACTTCGGCCTTGCCGCGGTACTCGTCTTCAAACAAGCCGATCGCGCCTGTTGCCGTGGCCTGCTCCAGGCTGAGTAAGTCCGTGGTGACGGGATAGTCTGCCAGCACGGCGGCGTTGGCGAAATCCTCGATACGTTCGATGTGTTCGTCAGTCAGCTTCTCAAAATGCGAGAAGTCGAAGCGAAGCTCGGCATCATTGACCAGCGAACCTGCCTGCTTGACGTGCTGCCCAAGCGTTTGTCGCAGCGCGGCATGAAGGATGTGCGTGGCCGTGTGATTGCGCTCAATCCTGCGTCGGCGTTCGACATCCACAATCAGGCGACAACGGTCGCCCGCCGCGAAGCTCCCGTCTTGTACCTCGACATTATGAAGGTAGACCCCCTTGGCGTTCTGCCTGACACGCGTGACCAGCGCAGTCCCTTCTTGAGTGAGATTCGCAATTCGCCCGATATCCGTGACCTGCCCTCCTGCCTCTGCGTAGAACGGCGTGCTCTCAAAGACGAGCCGATCGATGGTCCCATTTGCCTCCAGGACGTTCTCAAGCACGGCTTCATCTTCTGTCTCTTCATAGCCTGCAAACACTGTAGGCGCCTTACCTGCAGGGATCACATCAGCCGTCGCTTCGACCGCAGTCTTGACCTCGATGCGCGAGCGTACCCGTTGCTGCTCAAGGGCAATCTCATACCCAGGAACATCCACCTCGAAGTCGCGATCTGCCGCGATCTCTTGGGTCATCTCCAGCGGGAAGCCGTAGGTATCGTTGAGTTCAAACGCGGTATCGCCAGGCAGAACCGCCTCGCCAGACGACGTCAGCTCATCGAGCACCTTGTTCAATCGACGC
>SPBW01000164.1 GCA_004525685.1 Candidatus Atribacteria bacterium | reverse complement strand
CAAGCCCTGCAGAGTTTGAAGGAGCTGGCCGCACCTGAAGCTCGAGTGCTTCGTGACGCCTCGCCACAATGGATACCAGCCCGCAAGCTTGTGCCTGGAGATATTGTGTTCTTGGAAGCTGGCACAATGGTCCCGGCTGACCTCCGATTGATTGAGTCATCGCGCCTGCAAATCGAGGAGGCGTCCCTAACGGGAGAATCGGCTCCGGTGACAAAGGATGCGGAATGCACTCTCGACATAGCAGCGCAGCTTGCCGATCGCCATAACTGCGCGTTCGCAAGCACCAAGGTGACCTATGGACGAGGCGTGGGCGTTGTCACAGACACCGGACACAGCACACAAGTTGGCCAGATCGCCACACTTCTTGAGTCAGACGAAGACCCGCCGCCGCTGGAACGCAAGCTGGAACGATTCGGACGAACCATGGGCATCGCCGTACTGGGCATTTGTGGCTTGCTGTTCTTCATTGGCCTGCTGCGCAGCGCCAATCTCAGCATGCTGTTCTCGCAAGGGCTTTCCGCATTCTGGAGTGCGCAGCGAGAAACCGTGACTGGCCTATTCATCGTCGCCGTCAGCCTGGCCGTGGCCGCAGTGCCAGAAGGGCTCCCCGCAGTTGTAACAATGACACTCGCATTGGGCACACAGAAGATGCTGCGTAGGAACACGCTGGTTCGCCGCCTTCCGGCAGTTGAGACGCTGGGCTCAGCTACTGTCATTTGTACGGACAAGACGGGAACGCTCACGCAGAACAGAATGACAGTTCGTCAGATCTGGACTGCCTCAGGATTATACGACTTCGTCGTCCCGGAGAGTGCTCCATTAAGATTGGCGATAACTCTTGCTGGCGAGAAGGTTCGCCTTGAGGATCATCCTGTGCTAGAGAGAACGCTAATCGTAGGGACATCGTGCAACGACTCCGAACTCACACCCGAAGGCAAGTCAGAGTTCATCGGCGACCCCACGGAAGGTGCCCTGCTGATTGCAGCCAGAGATGCATGCCTTGACCTTCAAGAGAGACCTGCACGCATCTGCGAAGTACCCTTTGACTCCAAACGTAAGAGAATGGCGACAGTCCATGATGCTGCAGCTCTGTCAGAATTCGGCGCTTCATCTTCCAAGGCTATCGCATTCGTGAAGGGAGCTATCGATGGGCTCCTCCCCCTCTGCGCGAAGATTGAAACGGCAGTCGGCACGGAGTCCATGTCTTCGGATTGGCAGAGCGCCATTCAAGATGTCAACGATAGCATGGGGCGAAATGGATTGCGCGTGTTGGCGATGAGTTACCGCATCCTTGAACAGGTCAGCAGCGAGCCAGATGCCGAGGAAGTCGAGACCGAGTTGGTCTTTCTTGGGCTGGTGGCGATGCAGGATCCGCCACGACCTGAGGTTGCCGAGGCAGTAGACAAGGCAAGAAGAGCCGGACTTCGCACCATCATGATCACGGGAGATCATGCTGCGACAGCAGCAGCCATTGCCAGGCAGATTGGCATTCTCAGACCTGAAGGAATCGTCTTGGAAGGTGCTTCTCTGGAAACGATGTCCGACGAGGCGCTCTCCGCCCAGATTGACCAGATCGACGTCTTTGCTAGGGTGTCCCCGCAACACAAGGTCCGCATTGTCGAGGCTCTACGATCTGTCGGGCACATCGTGGCCATGACCGGTGATGGCGTCAATGATGCGCCCGCCCTAAAGAAGGCTGACATCGGGATCGCCATGGGTATCACGGGAACCGATGTTGCCAAGGACTCCGCTGACATGGTCTTGGTCGATGACAATTATGCATCCATCATCTCCGCCATTGAGCAAGGGCGCGTGATCTACGACAACATCCGGAAGAGCATTTTCTATCTACTCACCTGCAATTTCGCCGAGATTGCCATCCTGTTCATCGCCACACTGCTTGGATGGCCACTGCCATTGACAGCCATTCAGCTTCTGTGGCTGAATCTCGTCACTGACGGCGCGCCTGCCCTGGCGTTGGCAGTCGAAAGGGAGGAACCGGGCATCATGGAGAGGCCGCCACGACCGACCGACGAACCCATTATCGATCGGCGGATGTTACGCGGGTTCTTGGTTCAGTCCTCAGCGCTGGCAGGAAGTATCCTCGGCGTCTTCACGCTCGCGCTTCGAGGCGCGTACTCCTCGATCGCAGGCACGATGGCGTTTGCCACGCTTGTATTGGCAGAGCTACTTCGAGCCTATAGCGTACGATCTGAAGACATCCCCGTGCTGCAGTTGGGTTGGCGCTCCAATCGCTTCATGCAGGTTGCAGTGCTCTCATCTGCTGCACTGCTACTCCTTGTGCTGTACGTCCCTCCGCTGCCCGCCCTTTTCGAGCTTGGCAGACTCACAAGAGGGTCGTGGCTATTCGTGCTTCCCTTCGCACTCATCCCTATGCTGGCCACAGAGGCTCGAAAGATCATCCAACGAGCATGGCGGCGACGAGAACAAGTCTAGGCAATCGCGCTTTCAGGAGAGATCATGTGACTCTCCAGCCGGTCAGATTCCGTGCGCGGCGTGCCATTGCAGCGCCGCAGCTACACCAATCCCCGGCTCGCACACATGCCCCGCATGTCGCAGTCCGATTTCGATCGCACCCAACGCGGCCAAGATGTCCCCCATGCTGACAGCCCCCATGTGCCCGACGCGGAAGTACTCGCTCTTGATCTCAGGATGAAGTCCGCCAGCAACAATGACTCCGGCTTGCTTGATGGCTGGCAGCAAATCGCCTGCAGCGACGCCATTCGGATAGCGACACGCAGTTAGTGTGTTGGCTCGATGCTGCGGCTCCGTAGCCACGAAGTTCATGCCTAGTGCAACGGCTCCAGCCCGAAAAGCTCCGGCAAGCTGCTCGTGACGGGCGAATCGAGCCGTCATCCCCTCGTCAACAATTTGCCGAAGGCTCACATCCAACGCCGCGACAAGATTGACGGCAGGTGTGCCGAAGTAGCTGGGTTTGCGGGCTTCGTAGGCCTGCATGATCGGCAACCACTTCGCCCAGTCGGCGTAATAGCTACGCACTGGCGTTTCACGAGATGCAAAGGCAGCCATTGCCCGCTGGCTCGCAACAAGCAGCGCAAGGCCCGGCGGAACACCGATGGCCTTCTGCGAAGCGGTGAGTACGACGTCAAGATTCCACTCATCTTGCCAAATCTCCTCACCAGCCACCGAGCACACGCCGTCGACGATCGAAAGCACATTGTAACGCCGCGCCAGCTCGCCGATCTCACGAATCGGCATACGCACGGCCGTCGAGGTGTCAACATGCGTAACTGTCAGAATCTTATACACGCCACTTCTGAGGTCGTCTTCGACTTGACTCAAATCCAGTGTCTGTCCGATGGGTGCGCGCAACACGGTCACGTCAGCGCCGTGCCGCGACAGCAAGTCCTCGAACCGATCCCCGAACACGCCGGTGGAAAGGACGAGCGCCCGATCGCCTGGCTCAACCAGGTTGGCGCCAGCTAGCTCCATCGCCAACGTGCCAGACCCAGCCACAACAAACGGCTGTCCTTCCGGAGCGAGCCAGATCTTGCGCATGGCCTCCAAGGCTCTCCCGAATGCCTCAATGAAATTCGGCGCCACGTGGCTTGTCGTGGGAGCACCAAGCGCCTGCAACACCTCGGGCTCAAACTCGATGGGTCCGGGGATCATCAGTAGTGAGCGATCTTTCATTTGACTAGCTCCTTCAGTCTTCAGGTCAAAGTATCTGACTGTCAATCAGGATCGTCTTCAAGAGGTCGATCGCTGAAGCTTCCAAGTCCAAGAGCGGCGCACGGACGTAGCCGCCGTCAAGTCCGAGCAGACTCATGGCCGCCTTCAATCCGGCAACACCCCAGCGCTGAGTTACCGCAGCGTTCACCTCAATCATGCGCAGTTGGATCTCACGGGCCTTGTTCCAGTCCCCTGCCAGCGCAAGTTGGCGAATGGCCAGGCATTGACCGGGAGCAATGTTGGCCAGCGCAAGCACGCCGCCGACCGCTCCCATAGCCAGGGCTGGCAGCAAGAAACTGGCCGAGCCTGCTAACAGCTGAAAGCCATCGCCCAAGCGCTGATGAAGGGCACCCAACTTCACGACGTCTCCGCCCGAGTCCTTCAATCCGATGATGTTGGGATGTTCGGCGATCGTTGCGATCGTGTCCGCATTCAACTCGATGCCGGTACAGGCGGGCATGTTGTAAAGGATGACGGGAACGCTGCAGCCGTCGGCTACCGCATGGAAGTGCCGTGTCAAGACCTCAGTCGTCATTCGCCCCTTGTAGTAGTGCGGCGGCAGCACAAGTACGGCATTGGCTCCGATGTCGGCAGATCGTTTCGAGATTTCAATCGTCTGCTTGGTTGAAGGGCAGCCGGTTCCGGCAATCAGCAGCTTGCTCTCAGGGACAAGATCCCGCGAGACTTCGAGCAGCTGAATTCGTTCTTCGATCGACAGATGGACGGCTTCGCCGTTCGATCCCATTACGACAACTCCACGCAGATTGAATCCGCCGAGGAACTCCAAATGCTGCTTCAACGCGCCTTGATCGATGTTGCCGGATGAATCGAACGGCGTAGGGATCGGCGGGAAGATGCCGCTCAGGTCAACGCATGGGTTCGCCATCATGCCTCCTTCGAGCGCAAACAGCCCCGTGCAAGTCTCGTACAAGTACTTCGCGGGATCAAGAGCTTGTTCGCGGCGTGTCATCCGGCACGCGTGAGATCGCCGCTGTCAACCCTGAGCGTCAGTCAGTTTCTGGTGTATTCAAACGAAGATAGCGGTACACGATCGCTGCCCTCTGACCACAGCTGCTTCAGATCGATCTCGTGCGACCTTAGGTAATTGGCGGTTCTGTAGATGGCGAGACAATCAGAGCCAAGATCGCAGACCAGCGAGTAGCAGGTACTCGGCACGTGCGCTGCGTTAAGGAT
>SPBW01000265.1 GCA_004525685.1 Candidatus Atribacteria bacterium | reverse complement strand
GGGGCAAGCCGGAGAAGGTGGCGCGAACTGCTGCGGCGAGGAAGTTGCTGTCAATCGCCCATGCCATCTACAAAAGCGGCGAATCATTCAGAGATCCAAATCAAAAGGAGACTTGACATGCAATACAGCATCTGACCCCGAGGACTGACCCCGAGGACGAGGGGAATGTTGAACTACAGAACCCAACCTCCAGGGGACTGGCTCGCTTGCGTGCCTGTCCCCGGTTCTGACACTGAACCCCTGCGCCGTTCTGCCCCATCTCTGATTGGGCTGGTCGTTGGGCGAAACCCCGAACGGCTGTGTCCCCCGATGACTCTCGCCTCCTGAGGGTTGCCGAAGAATGTTGAATTACAAGACCTGACCCCAACCTCCAGAGGACTGGCTCGCAGGCGTGCCTGTCCCCGGTTCTGACACTGAACCCCCGCACCGCTCTGCTCAATCTCTGATTGGGCTGGTTGTGAGTGGCGCTTTGGGCAAGCCGCGAGCGGCCGTGTCCCCCGGTGGCTCTCGCCTCCTGAGGTTGCTGAAGAATGTTGAATTACAAGACCTGGCCGCGTTTGCGAACTCGCAAGGAGAGTGGACTAGGTTCTCACGCGACGCAATATTCGCTATGATGAAATCATAAGGAAGCTGAGGTTGGGACGTGAGCGGCACGTGAATGAGAGTGAGGAGGGCGTGAATGAGGATTGAGAGAAAGCATGTACGTCGCACTGCACTGCACCATCTCCTGGTCGTGAGGAAGGGCCTTCCCGAAGAGAAAGTCCTCCCTCTTCACGAGGGTGCAAAGGCCGAAGGATGGTTATCGTACATTCTTCCCCTTGCCGGTCTCATCTTGCTCGGATTCGCTATTGTTGGATCCTCGTCGTGGGCCCTCAGATTGCCTTTCGTGATCGTCGGCACGCTACTAGTATTATGGGCTATTGTTGGGGTTCGCAGGCTGCGCTGGAACTTGAAGGTTCGAGGCGGCTTCGCCATGGTCACGCCGCGATTCTTTGTCATCGTCGATCACTCAGGGATTCGCTCACAGCCTGTTTGGGATTTTTCCGAGTGCTCGGCGAAGCGTGCTTCGGGAGGGTCCCTTGAGCTGCGCTTCCGGTTTGGCACCAAGACGCTCCCCGTTCCTTTCCATCTTCCTAACAAGGATAGAGCAGAGAAGCTTGTGGGCTGGCTAGGAGGGCATCGAGAAGCCAGCAAACGTCTTCTTGAACAAGCTTCCATTGCGGACCGCCTGAAGTCAGGGGATTGGAGGGCGTGGGGAGATCTCGATCCTTTCCCGGAGATATCCGAGAAGGAGAAACTCGGTCTCGCAGGCAAAATGGAGGCCGCATCGTTCTGGCTCGGCATGAAATCGCGATGGGTAGAAATCACTGCACTCGTTGTATCGGCAGTCACGTTATTCTTCGCGGTATCAGCATGCATTGACTATAACGTCTACCAGGAAGCGCATGCTGTGGGCACGGCAACGGCCTATCGGGAGTACTTGGGAGATAAGCGGAATGTCTATTATCGTGGCACAGCTGGATACTGGCTTCGTGCCCTATACGACCGTGAGATCGAGGCATACAACAACCGCTGGGGAACCTCGTCTGGCGCCGCTGCCTTTGTCACGATGCTTGAATACCTGAGGGACCACGACATCTACTCTGTTCCTCTGACATTTGAAGGCCGAAACCTGGTTAAGGACGTGCGCGAGGAAGGCTTTGTCGTCGTTTCGGCGGTAGCGTCGTTCAGCATAGATAAGAATCGCTCGCGCGAGCGTTCAGTTGCCGTTGAGGTCGGACGAACGATCGGGCAGTACTTCCCTAGTGACATCCTGCGCGTGGATGAAGGAACGGCCAGAAATGGACCGCACATTGCCGTGGACTACACTTACCGTAACGAATCAGGCTCTCTATACTATCCCGTCGATCAGAGCCACCTTCCAGAGTCCGCTCGAACCTGGTACTACGGAGTACAGATCGATTGGACGCTGTCACTGTACCTCTTGAGCGGGCAACCTCCCATCCATCAGTTCACACTGACATCAGAACCTGCACCGCAATTCACATCTTACGGGGAGAGTGCATCTGCAGTTTATGATGCGATGGCGGAAAGCGCGTTCGACGATTTTGAGGATGCATTCAACGAAGCATTCCTGTCGGGAAGCTAGCATCGGGTATGGCTGAAACATCGATCTGTGCGACATCTCTTCCATCACGTAGCGCGAACATACCGACCGCCATAACTGGCCATGGGGTCACCATGGGGTCAGGTCTTGTTCTTTGACATCCGCGCTTCCTACACGCTTCGCAATCCGGCTGATCGTCGAGTAGTGCAAGCCAAGTTTCTCCTGCAGCTGAAAAAGAGTGTAGCCATGAAGCCGAAAGGCCTCATGGATGCGCTGATCCCGAAGCATATGATCATCTTCGATGCCATCGAAGAGCTGCTCAAGGCTAGGATGTGCTAGCAAGCGCTCAGTGCGAGAGATCTCCTGCGAGTCAAGCTTTCGAAGTCGTGGCCTCATCTGCTCGACGAAGGTGTCACTCCCCAGTAGCACGCCTCCTTTAAGATTATCCCACAGTGGGATTCCTTTCCCTTCCTTCACAAACCTGCGATAAGCAAGGAATGCTTGCCTGCGCCGTGTGTCGAATTGTGCGAGCAGCCAGTCCAGTGTCAGGAATGCCGGAGGCGATGTTTCGCCTGCGGTTGCTCTATAGCTGCTCCATTTCCAGTCACGAGGATGTTTGACAATCTCCGCCCGAACGGGATTCAAGACAATATATCGAGCGCCCTCCAAGAGATGGCTCTCCTTCTC
>SPBW01000109.1 GCA_004525685.1 Candidatus Atribacteria bacterium | reverse complement strand
ATCAATTGCAGTAAACCATCAAGAATCGTACTTGGGTGGGGCGGACAGCCCGGGATAACGAGATCAACAGGCAAGATGTCAGCTACTCCTTTGTACGTTTCCTCGTGAGACTCAAACAGGCCTCCCGATATGGCACAAGCCCCAACGGCAATAACTAGTTTGGGATGGGCGATCGCAGCATAGGTTTTGCGAAGGGCCAGTTCCATGTTGGCAGTGACCGGGCCGGTCACCAGGATCCCGTCTGCATGGCGGGGCGAGGCGACGAATTGAATGCCAAACCGGCCCAAATCCCACGCCAGCGTTCCCAGCACATTGGTGTCTGCCTCGCAAGCATTACAGCCTCCTGCACTTACTTGCCGAAGCTTGAGCGATCGCCGGAACAATCTCGTGTGTGCGACATTTGGCACGACGGTTCCCGAAGAGGTACGTCCGGCCCCCACGATCAGCTCGTCACGCGTGCTGGACGCCAAGCGGAAGTCGCGACCGAAGCGAATGGACCTCGTCGGGCACACATCCTGACATTTCCCGCAGAATATGCAGCGCCCCAGATCCAAGCGCGGCCCACAGACGTCTACTGTAATAGCATCCGTCGGGCATGTTGCCTCGCAGACTCGGCAGTCCACTCCACAAGATCCAGGCGTAAGTTCGGGCATGCCGGCAAACCGCGCCGACATCTCAGGCGCCGGGCCATCCGGATACGCCATGGTCCGATAGCCTTGCCGCGACCTTGCTCTGAGAATCTCAATCATTCTGTAGGTTCCTTTATAGATCATGCCCACAATAGGAGAGGTTAAAACTCTTGTTGCAGAGAGGAAAATCGGAGATCTGTTGAGTCCGCAACACAAGAGCCAAGCCAAACCAGTTATGGAATGAGGGGTCCACGACTTTGTAGCCTTGGTATCGACCCGTCGCGTCGGTCACCGCGACGTGACAGATTTCACCGCGCCAGCCCTCGACCAATGCCACTGAGAGATGCGACGCAGCAGGGAACATGCCGACTTCGCCAGACACGGGGCCTTCAGGCAACACGTCCAATTGATCAAGGATGAATGCAGCGGAGTGCCCCATCTCCAGCCAGCGAACCATGGCCCGGGCCATGACGTCGCCCTCTCGCCTTGCCGCCATCGGAATCCGGGCCACCCGGTATACACCCGCGGGGAAATCGTGGCGGATGTCTTGTCTCAGCCCGCAGGCACGGGCCGCAACTCCTACCATACCGATGGACTTGGCGGTTTCCGCGTCGAGGGTGCCGACACCCTCAAAGCGAGCCAACACGGATGACGACTGCCAAAGAAGGCCAACAGCAGATTGTGCGTCTTGAAGAATCGAGTGGAGCCTCTCGCGTATCGTCTCGACCATCTCAGAGCCGATGTCAAAGTAGACGCCGCCGGGACGAATCAGACCTCGTCCAAATCGGTTCCCACAAACAAGGGACGTCAGGTTCAGAATGTCCCCCCGGATGCGTCCGCAATAAGACAGGGTCGGGAGAAAGCCGATATCCCCAGCAAGCGCGCCGAGGTCGCCGATATGGTTGGCCATGCGCTCCAATTCAAGTGCGATGCCTCGAATAGCTTGCGCGCGGGCTGATATGCTTGTTCCGGCCAGAGCCTCCACATTGTGACAGTAGGCCGTCGCATGTCCGATTGTGGTGTCCCCGGCGAGGGTCTCCATGTAGTGAAAGGTGCGCTTGCTCGGCCCACCCACGAGGGCCTTCTCGATGCCGCGATGCTGATAGCCCAGCGAGATCTCCAGATGGAGCACTGTCTCACCGTGGCATTGGAAACGGAAATGACCGGGCTCAATGATGCCCGCATGGACGGGGCCAACGGCAACTTCGTGGACTTCCTCTCCTTCGACCTGGAAGAATGTCATCTCACGGCGCGCAGCAGCTTCATTCACCGGGATGGGTCGTGAACCTTCCCCACCAGCGCGAGCTCTCTCAAAACGTACGGGCTTGAGCCACGGGTGTCCTGTCGGGTCTACATTCCACTGCTCGTAGATTTCGCGCTCGAACAGGTGGGCCTGAGGGCACTCGGGTGTCAGCGCCGGATACGACGAGTCAACGGCCTCGGTTGATGTAACAGAGAGCTTGCCCGTGTCTCCATGGGCAAGTACGGCGAACAATCGAAGAGCGTTGTTCACCGGGCAGCCAAAGAGAGCGGAGAGTCTCGCACCGTCTCGAATTGCGTCCAGGATACTCTGACGAAACTCGGGGATCCTCTGCTTTGGTATGTCGGCCAGCGATGAAGACCCGTCATGGGCGAGAAACAGAGGATGGATCATGGCGTGCCTCCCAAGAGCTCTGAGGCCCGAATCAGGATCTGGACAAATGATTCTGGCATCCAGACGCCAAGCACAAGCAGCACCGCTAGCGGGATGAACACCAACAGACCATGACTCAACTTGAATCTGTGCGACGCCTGCACCCCCGTATCAGACTCCCACGCCATCGCTATGGCACTGCGAAGCACTGAGATGAATACGACACACAGACCCACAAGAAGCAAACAGGCAGTCCAATACGCACGTTGACTCAGAGCGGCCTTCAGGATGAAGAATTCACTGAGGAATATCGAAAACGGGGCGATTCCGATGAGCACCAATAGGCCTATGACTAGGCTAGTACCCCAGACAGGAACCCGCCGAACAATCCCCTGAAAATGACGTAGGTCGTGCGTACCGTAGGATTGCCCGAGCATTCCTGCACTGGCGAAGGAAACCGTCTTTGCGAGAGAGTGGCTGAGCATGTGGAAGAGCGCAGCCACAGCGCCAAATCCTCCAAGCCCCACGCCAAGCGCAATAAGGCCGACGTGCTCTACGCTGGAATAGGCAAGCAGCCTCTTGATGTCGCGTTGGAAAAGAATAAACATTGCGGCGAGCACAATCGATAGCAGACCCAGCGCAATCAGAATGCCTCTGCCCCAGCCGGTATTGCCAGTAGCTGCCTCGACCAGAGGTAGGAAGCGGAGAATGCAGTAGAGGGCAGCGTTGAGCAGAAATCCTGAAAAGACGGCAGACACGGGAGACGGTGCCTGGCTATGCGCGTCAGGCAGCCAATTGTGCATCGGAGCCAGCCCGGCCTTGGTTCCATATCCGATCACCAAGAAGATGAAGCCCGCCTTGAGCAAAGCGGGATCCAACTGGTGGACGGCATCGCGTAGAGCCGTCCAAAGCAGTGCGTCGGATCCATGAAGCGATGTCTGTTGGGCTGACGCTGCGATCAGGAGTGTGCCCATAAAGGCCACGGCAACGCCCACAGAACACATGAGCAGGTACTTCCACATCGCTTCCAAAGCCGCTGCCGTAGGGTGGATGCAGATCAAGAATGCGGTGAGCAGTGTGGTCGCCTCAATCCCAACCCACATGATCCCTAGATTGTTCGAGACCAGGACTAGAACCATGGCCGCCAGCGAACCAAACCACAAACCGCCATAGCGTCGCGCTTGCTTGTCCGTAAACGTCCCGCGGGCCACCTCGTCGCGAAAATAGATCACGCCATAGAGCGCACTGATGGAGAAGACCATCATCATCACTGCCAAGTGATAGGCGGACAAGGCATCCAGCATGAACCAACTCCTGCCTGCAAACAGGGGCACGAAGCGGAACACATGCAGCGTCACCGCCCCTGCGATCGCCGCCACGCCCAGCGTCCCGATGGCACAGAGCCGAAGGACTGCTCGTGCGGAGCGCAGAAAAAGGCAGGCGACACCCAGAAGACCTGGCACCAGAATCAGGATTGGAAGCAGCCATCCGAAATTCATTGATTAGCCTCTCAACGTATTCAGTCGATCGATATCGATATGATCAAACTCACGATTGATGTGATAGATCGCGATCCCCATGACAAACACGGCCACAAATACATCCATCAGCACGCCCAACTCAAGCAGAATCGGAACCTCGTACACGATGGCCAATCCAAACGCGTAGATTCCGTTTTCAAGCACGAGAAAACCAATCACCTGGCTCAAGGCTGTTCGCCGCGTGACGATCAGGAAGAGACCAATCATGATGGTGGTGAATGCCACCGGGATGACAAGCGCTGCACTTGAATGGATGGGAAATCCGAGTCGTGCATCCATCCAGAACGAACCCAGCAATGCCAAGATGCCAAAGAAGACCGAGGGGACATGGCCGACAAATGGGTTCATTTCCCGCTTCGTGTCAGATTCTCGCAAGGCCCGAAAGAGCAGATACGGGAAGACAAGCCCCTTCAGTCCGATCATGGCAGCTGCCACGAAGACAACGTGCAACGTTGGCGTCGCGCGGCCAACCACCAGGGGCAACAAACCAATCATGACGCCTTGCAGCGCGCCCATTCGAATGTAGGCACCGAGCCTGCCCGATACGAGCATGCCAAAGCTCGTAAGAATCAGCGCAACCAGCAACGTGTCCTGCAACAGGGTCATGCTGTAAACCTCACGATGAGCATGAATGCGATTCCAGATAGTGCAATCGCGGTTACAAGGAGTCTCGGCACTTTCAGGAAACTGCTGCGAGCCATCATCGATTCGACACAGCCAACGATGACTGCAAGAACAAGCATCCCCGCGACAAAAAGTCCCACTCCACGGATACCATTCAGACCAAGTGGTGATAGGGCCACGTTGACAATTAACGCACCCAGAACCCACAACTTCAAAGCGGCTGCGTAGAGCACCAATGCAAGATCCGGCCCCGAGTAATCCAGAATCATGACCTCATGAATCATGGTGAGTTCCAAATGCGTATTCGGATCATCGATGGGGATACGAGAGTTTTCGGCAAGAAAGACAATGAACAGCGCAGCCAAGACAAGGGCCAAGGCTGGCCCCGCCACAACCCAAGTGGTTGGGCTCATGGCTGAAAAGATGCCCGAGAGTGACAGGAACCCAGTTGCGCTCGCCAAGGCCACAAGTCCCACAACAATGGCGGGTTCTGCGAGTGCTGAGAAGTGAACCTCGCGGCTTGCGCCCATCCCCTCGAAACTCGACCCCGTGTCCAACGCCGCTACAACCGTGAAGAAGCGCATGAGGCCGAGTACATAGATGAACACGATCAAATCTCCGACAAAGGACAACGGGGCAGAATTCCCGGTAATGGGTAACAGGACCATCACTGACACCACGGACGCGAGCCCGATCACAGGGGCAGCGCGAAAGACCCAGGTCGTCGTTCGACTGTACACCGCACCCTTTCTCAGGAGTTTGGCAAGATCAGAATAGGCTTGCAGCAGCGGTGATCCATGTCTTCCCGCGAAGACAGCCTTGGTTCGATGGATGACACCCAGGAGAAGAGGGGCCAGAACCAGACCCAGCAAGACGGGTAGGAGAGAAACGAAGAAAGTGTTCATTGGGTCACCCGAGCTTCCATACGAGTAGCACCAGAAGCGCCGCGATCATAGAAAGGATGTAGAGGTTAAGACGCCCGTGTTGAAGCCAATGGATTCGAGATAGGAAGCGGTGAGTCATAGTGAATGCGGGCCGAAACAGACTTTCGTGAAACAGGTCCCGCGTTTCCGTGGAGAAGGAGGAAGACGTTGGAAAGTACGTTGTGGGTGCTGAAAAGCGGCGACGTGTGCGCAGGAACACGTTGAACATGCGGGTCACGGGCTCGGCAAACGATGATGCCGTATATTGCATTCGCGGCGTAGACGACGCATAGCCACAATCCCAAGTAGGTTCCCGAGTGACGGACCGTGCCGAGAGAAGGCGTGACCGCACGAACGTTAGCAATCCGACCAGCCCGATCCCCGCAACTGCCAGCAAGGTCATCATCCAAAGCGCATGGGCCGCAAACGTGGGATAGATTTGAGTGTCTGTGGCAACTCCTGTTGCGACCGCAATGGCGGGGCCAAGCAACTGCATCCAGAACGGGCCCGACACGCCAATGATGATGCAAGCGGCAGCAAGAACTGCCATAGGTAGCCGCATCGCCAGACCGCTTTCGTGAACGTGCGCGGCATGAGTGCTACGCGCCTCTCCGAGAAACATGATGCCAAATGCTTTGGTGAAGCACGCCACTGCCAGACCGCCAATCAGCGCCAATGACCCTGCAACAACCAGTGCCGCGACAATTCCAGCGATTGGCAGACGCATGTTGCCCGCAACAGACGTAAGGGATCCAAGGTAGATCATGAATTCGCTGACAAATCCGTTCAGCGGCGGCAGCCCGCAGATCGCCACAGATCCGAGCAAGAACACAAGACCGGTCACGGGCATGCGTTTCAGCAATCCTCCCATGTGGTCGATGTCACGTGTGCCGGATCCATGAATGACCGAACCTGCGCTCAAGAAGAGCAGGCTCTTGAACAGGGCGTGATTCATCACATGAAGGAAGCTTCCGGCAAAACCCAGAAACGCGACAACCGGGGATTGATAGCTCATTCCCAATAGGCCGATTCCAAGCCCCATGGTGATGATGCCCATATTCTCCACACTGTGATAGGCAAGCAACCGCTTGAGGTCATGCTGAGCAAGCGCAAACAGCACTCCAAGGATTCCAGATATCGCACCCACGCTGACGAGTAGCCATCCCCACCAGGGTGGGGGGGAGCCCAGGAAAGTCAGAATCCGGACAAGTCCGTAGATGCCGGTCTTGATCATCACGCCGCTCATGACTGCAGAAACATGCGATGGTGCGGCCGGGTGGGCCTCTGGTAGCCAAACATGCATTGGCATGAAGCCGGCTTTGGTGCCGAATCCGACAAGTGCCAAGAGAAACGCGATGCCAGCAAATCCAGGACTCGCCGCAAAGCTTGAAAAATCAAGCGTGCTGTTGTCGCGTCCTAGCAGGACAAACAATACGAGAAGAAACGCCGTTCCGATGTGTGTCGCCACAAGGTAGATCCAGCCCGCCTCTCGCACGCTCTCTTCTTCGTTCTCAAACGTAACCAGGAAGAATGAAGCCAGGGACATGATCTCCCAAGCCAGTAGGAACAGCATGCCATTTCGGGCGACCACAACGAGGAGCATGCTGCCTGCGAGCAGATTATAGAAGAACCATGACTGGGCAAGATTCTTTTTGCCCTCAAATGGGCGGAGATACTCGGTACCGTAAACAGCTGCCAGCATGACAATGATCAAGATAGGAGTGCTGAAAACCGCCGACAATGCATCCATGTCCAAGGCGATCGATCCAAACGGCATGCTCCAGTGCAGATGAAGTCCGGTCAGCACTCTCCCGCCTAGGACCATACACGTTGGAACGAGAGCCAGCGCGCCGCCGATCAAAGCAACAGAAGACCCTACCCATCGTGTCAAGTGAGGGCGACCTGTCGTTGCAAGACAGGCAAGGCCGCCAGCGAAGAACATACACAACGATGCCACGAGGAAATTCATGAACAGGTACCTTTCGCCTTGCTCCCATCGTCTCTGAGAGAGGGCACAAGGCTGTCCATCATGGAGGTACTCTTGATCATCATGTCCCGCGTTCCATGACGGGCAATCCCGTCAGCAAACGTCTTGCTCAATTGAACGATTTGCGGAATGAACATGGCAGTGATGGTACGACACGAATGGCAGGGAGAAAAGGGTTCTTCACAGAGGGAGTTGCAGTATGAATCATAGCATGCAGCCATCCTGTACGACCGGATTACGCAGGACGCGCGCATGTTGGTCAGTCTGGTTTACGAGCGCGCAGTTGCTCGTGACGTAGATCCCATCGAGAAGAAGCCATTGTTCCACTTCTATCCAGGCACGCGCGCCTATTCGATAGCCACGGT
>SPBW01000277.1 GCA_004525685.1 Candidatus Atribacteria bacterium | reverse complement strand
GCTGTTGCGACAACTGATCTTGCTGGAGTCGACGATCGTGGCGGCGATCGGGTTCCTAATCGGCGGCGGCCTCGGGTACTGGGGCATTGTGTACCTGAGCCGGAACGGGCTGAGCTTGGAGTTCCTTTCGGACATTAGCAAGAGCGCAGGATTGCCCAAGGTGATCTATGCATCGACATCTGGCTGGTACATGGTGGCCGCATTCAGCGTGGTTGTGTTCACGGCGCTCACTGCGGCGTGGTATCCGGCACGACGGGTCAACCGCCTCGATCCCGTATCCGCCATCCGAGAGGGCTAGAAAGGAGATCTCATGACTCAAAAACTCATTTGGATAACACTGCTGGCCGTTCTAAGCCTGGGGATCGTCGCTCTCGCCCAAGAGGAAGCGCTCGATGCCGAGACCATCCTCGACCGCGTCAATGCGGCATGGCAGGGGGATAGCTTCCACGGAATCATGGCCCTGGATATCGTATTAGGGGGTCAGACGAAATCGCACAAACTCGAGGTCTGGACGTTAGGCGAAGAGCTTGCGCTGATCCGTGTGTTGGAGCCTGAGATCGATCTGAATTCGGGCTATCTCCAGTTGGGCGATGACCTTTGGTATTACTCGCCAATGGTGGGGTCCATCAAGCTGCCAACCGTGGCACTGGGCGACGCATTGTTCGGTGCCGGTCCTTCCTTAGAAGACCTTTCCCACGGGACGTTGTCGGATGACTATGACGCAACGGTGGAGATCATCGAATCTGAAGCGTGCAACCAGTATTTTCTCACGCTGGTTCCCCATCCAGATGCACCCGTGGTGTATGGCAAGCTGTAGATCACCGTGTCTGCCGATTACGTGATGGAGAGACTCGTCTACTATGACCAACGAGAGACCGTCGTGCAGACGGCCACCTTCACAGACATTGTAGATATCGGCACTCGCAGATTTGCCACCACAATCATCATCTTGGATGAAGTCTACGGCGACAGGACGGTTGAGCGTATCGAGGATCTGCAATTCGATCTTGCACTCGACGTGATGTTCTTCAGTCTCGATACGTTCGAGGCTTGGGGGGATGACTGATGAAAGCGGCGATAAGACACATGATGCGCAATCGGCGCCGAACGATCCTCACGTTGTGCGCTGTGCTGATTCCCGTGTACTTCCTGATCATGATGTATGGATTCATCAACAGCATGATGCAGGACATGTTCGAGACCGCTACGCGATTTGATACGGGCCATGTCCAGATTCGGGCCGAAGAGGTCAAGGGAACGGGTTCGGCGATCCCGCTGATCCGCGATGGGGCAGTTCCTCTGAATGCACTGGCGTCAGTGGACGGCATCGAGTGGTCGACGGTACGACTCGATCTTCCCGCATTGGCCAGCGTCGGAGAGCGAACGCGGACGGTCTATGTCCGTGGCCTTGTCCCCGAAGAGATCGATCCAGTGAGCAACCTGAGCGAGCGCATGGTCGAGGGCTCCTTCCTCACCAGCGACAGCGACGGAGTCTTGGTAGGACAAGAACTGGCCGAGTTGCTCGAGTTGAAGGTGGGCGATGACATGGTGCTGCTCGGCGTTCATCCCGATGCCAGCCTCGGTGCCATACGTGCACCCATTGTCGGTATCTTCAATGCGCCTGAGGCCAACATGGGGCGATCGATGGTCCTCGCCAGCCTGGCGACAGCACGTCGATTGGCTCGAAGCGATACGGCTGCTTCCGCGATTGTTCTTCGCGTCGATGGCGTGAGAGGTCCGTGGGATACGGGCGAATTGGACAAGACGGTGGCGGCACTGCGTGCGGTACTACCAGCTGGATACGACGTCCAAGACTGGTTGGAATTGGTGCCATTCGTCAAATCCTACCTGGCTATTCTGACGCCAACGATGGTGATTATGGCCATTATCTTCTTCGGCCTCGGCGCCTTGGTGGTTGTCAACACGCTGTATCTATCGGTGATGGAACGAACGCGTGAGATCGGTCTCATCCTGGCGCTGGGTTCATCCCGGAGCCGCGTGATGGGCATGGTGCTTACAGAAGCGGGAATCATCACCGTGGCGGGCGCCTTCTACGGAGCCCTGGTAGGTGTCGGCCTCGTCCTCATTGTCCAAGCGTTTGGAGGCATCCCGTTGTGGGGACAAATGGCGGCTTACATGAAGGAGATGGGAATTAACCCCGTGCTCAACATGAGCATTCGAGCGAGCCAAGTGCTTCTGTCCGCAGGAGCAATGGCTGTCATAGCACTGCTTGCAGCCTGGCTACCTGCGCGAAGAGCTGCGAACTTGGAGCCCATGGAGGCGATGAGATATGTCGAATAACCCCTTGATTGAAACCCGCGATCTAGTGAAGACGTACGTGACCGAGGCCATCGAAACACCTGCTTTGCGCGGTGTCTCAGTGGAGCTTCACAAGCGAGAGTTTACGGCTGTAGCCGGTCCTTCGGGTTCGGGTAAGTCCACGCTGCTGCATTTACTGGGTGGCTTGGATCGCCCCACAGAAGGCGACATCTTCCTCGAAGGCCAGCCGATGTCCGCGCTGTCCAAGGACCAGCTAGCCAAGCTTCGCCTCACCAGTATCGGATTCGT
>SPBW01000165.1 GCA_004525685.1 Candidatus Atribacteria bacterium | reverse complement strand
AATCCCTATCTAGCATTCGCCGCTATCTTGATGGCAGGTATTGATGGTATCCAGCAGGGGTTCAATGCTATGGAGTTGGGCTTGGGACCGTTTGAGGCGGATCTATACGAGAAGAATCATGGCGAGGATGCGCCTCGTAGCCTGCCTGAGGCGCTAGACTCGATGGCCAATGATCACGACTACCTTCTGCAAGGAAACGTGTTCTCTGAAGAGGAAATCAAACACTGGATACGAACAAAGCGCGCTGAATCAGAAGCTATCACGCAACGCCCGCACCCGCACGAATTCGTGCTGTACTACGACCTGTAGTCTAGGGAAGAGGCTTCGAGGCTACGTGTTGCGATGAGCCTCGAAGCCTCTTCATGAAGGTCATTTCTTCTTCTCTTCGCGGTCGAGGTACTGGAGAATGGCCTCCACAACGAGATAGTTGATCGATCGATCGACTTTGTCGCCAAGTCGGTCCAATCGCTCGATCGGCTTCTTGTCAAGTTTGCTCTTCGGAATGTAGATTGACAGCGTCGTCACTTCGCTTTTGCGAACCATCACAATCACCTCCTCCTGTTCTTGCCCTTGAGGTCCTTGGGTTGTGTTTGAGCCTACACCAAGAAATGGAGTCTAGGCAAATGTGCGAAATGACGAAAAAAATGGAGCCCCGCATATGCGAGGCTCCACGATCAGATCGGATGCTCTGTTTTCTATCTCAGGATGAATCGGAATGTGTAGTAGACAACCTCACGGCCCTCTGACATCGTCGTACTCATCAGAGCACGTTGCGTGAGCATGCTGTCAGCTTCGCAGCCGGGCTCTGCACGCAAGACAACCTGGCGCTGCATCTCGCCATAGCTCTCTCCCGTGCTTCGCTCGATGGCAAGTACCAGTGTGAAGGTGCCTGCATCAAGAACGTTAGATGTCAAGGTCGCGCCTTCATCTGTCCAGGCAATCTCTGTAATGGGAATGAACGCATCGAATAGGTCACCGGCAGGCGCTATGGAGATGGCATTGCCAACAGGTGTCAAGTAGCTCGCTGACGCTTCGTTGACAACATTAACTGTATTTCCAGCAGGAAGCTGAATCGAACAGCGATCCCAGAGAATCGTGATGACGTCGTCAGAAACGTTGTGAAGCCAGAAAGGAAGGCGGCTTTCCACGCCCGCCTCACTGAAGGCACCCTGGAACGCAATACGGATCGTCTTGTCATTGAAGATGGCCTTCTCTGAATAGACAGGATCCAACATCTCCAGCGTCTGCTGAGGCAAGATGGTGACCTCTGCGGCTGGCTGTTCGACAACAACCGGTACGGGCTCTACGACGGTCGGCCCACTTGAATTCGCAAATATCCCAAATAGCAGCAACGCACCCAGGATGCCTGCTACCACCGCGATTTTTCCCAAATCGTTCACGACACTCACCCCTCTTGGTCAGAAACGTCCTAAACTCAGCCTATCGTACACGTGGATGAGGGAAGACTTCGAAGGAAAATGACCTTTCGAAGTATGACCTGTGTCTAATGGAAGCAACCACAGTGCGCGGCACGCCATGGAAGCGCAATGTCCAATCACTCTGGAATGAATCGGAGGTCTCCACCAGTGGGCAGTGCCACCGATCAAAGCACCACCCCTACATCGCCAGGCGACCCTGCCGTCCGTTCGACCGAGCGAACCGAACCACGCGCCGGGCACGCTGCTTCACCAACATAGCATCATAAGGTCAACCACGCAGATTCCGCACAGCTATCTTAAGGAGCGTGAGAAATCATCAGGCTCGTTACAACGAAGCAAAGAATGGGCGTATGCGCTCGCGTTCGCATCACTTCTTCTCTTCCCGCTCCAAGTACTGAGGAATGGCGCTTACCACAAGGTAATTGATCGATCGTGTTTCTTTCCCAGTTTTACCAACCGTTGAATGGGCTTGTACTGTATCTTCGACTGCGGAATAGCGCTCGACAATTGCTTTCGTGTCGGATTACGCGTCACCGTGCCCACCTCCCCTCTGTTATGAGAATAGCGGAGACAGTACCTGTAAGTCAATTGGATACATAGCAGATGTCACTGCCATATGTCCATGTGTGAGCGAGGTCCGTCATCGAAGCTGCTTCGGGATTGGGTGTTTGGAATTCTTGATCATTGGCAGCTGAGTGCAGCTCTTCGTCCAGATAGGTGGGCCTGCCTGGACGGGCTTCGAAGTTCCGAGGCTCAAGGCATGTTCACTTCCAAGAGCTAGCAGCTTCGAGCATACATGCATGAGATTGTGCATTCCCCTCTTTCATTGGCAACCCAAGGTGGCTCTTGTCGCGAAGACTCAATTGGCGTATATCCCAATCCCTGATACCCTGGCTTCAATATGATGAACCTCAGAGGACGGATGAGAGACAGTGGGAAGCTGGCTGTGGTTGGAATTGCTCTAGTACTTGGTGCGCTCTTTGCTCCAACCTCAGTCACCGTTTTCGCCGATGTCGTCGACTTCCCTGGCCCGGGACTTGAGGCGGCGATCCGTACTGCGATGTTCAAGCCAACAGGCGATATCCAGAACTACGACTTGACTTGGCTAACGGAACTTGATGCAAGCGAGAGGGGTATCGAGGGACCCAATTGATACAGTGAGCAACAAGACAAGGAGGCTCCTCTTCATATTGAGAACTCTAGGCGATCATTGATTGTCTCGCCAATCGGAATTGCATCTCGGGACTGCTAGCGGCCACTTAGAGAACAGTCTCAATCTACGGTTCAAGAACTGGACTAGGTCTGTCTGCTAGGCGAATGGAAGGCCGAGATACGTAAGTCATCAAGGGGGCTAGTAAGGAGTTGTAGTAGTCTTACAATGCGAGATCTACTGCCCATTGACGAACATTCAGGTATAAAAAGCTCTTGTCCTCATCAGCCAACCATCTGGCCCAAGAGCAATGACAGATGGCCATGTTGAGGGGCTCACGGCTGCTGCCCTTGAAACTAAACTGGTAGATAAGAGAACCATCCCCGTAGAGAATTGCCCCTATGATTGACTGGTACTTATGTAGGCCTTTGCCCCCAACGATACTAACCATCTCAAACTCGTCACTTTCCTCAATGATCGCATACCCATAGGAGCCAATGTAGAGTTCGGAAATACCCTCGCCGGCTTCATCGCTGAGCCAAAGAGTATTCTCATCTTCGGACATCTCGTATTCCCCATCAGCGTAATTCGGATTTCCAGTCGAAATTCCGAACAGGTCTTCTAGAAGCCTCCCACTGGAAGTGTCCAACCCCACATATACAATCGCATGTCCACCATCTTCTATCCATTCAAGAATCGTCCGAGTCTGGGCTGTTGAAAGCCTCTCATTGTGAAAATCTGAGAAATCGACTAATAACTCGTCAAAATCCGGGTCTGATCTCAATGTGAGAATCTCATCTTCAGCGAGATAATAGATCGACGGCCAATCTCCACTGAGGACACAGTCGTCAAAGCGACTGAGGTCTCCAGCGAAGAAATTCGCATCCAGGGCATCCTGAACAGCGTTGGCTATATCGCAATCTTCAGCGAGTCCTGAACATCCTGTGCCAAGAGCAACCACGAGAACGAAGACGACATAGCGCATTGATATCACCCGGATGCAGTCTAGTTGAAACATAGTGCGAAGGACAACTCGTCCGCCAAGTCTGCCAATCGACTGAGAGCCTCTGGGAGTGGGGTCAGGAGTGGGGTCAGGCCTTTATATTCGAATCAAGACCTGCTGCACTGAGGGATCATGCGAGTGGCTGAAGCCACTCGCAATTCAAGAATAAAGGCCTGACCCCTCGTGTGACCCCTCGTGCTCGCTGAGTCCGAGGGCTTGGAACGACTCACTCGCTTCCGCAAGAATGCGAGTTCGTCTCTTGCTGCTGCCAGGTCTCGATCCTTTTCTTTCAGTTGCTCAAGCACTTCCAGCTTCTCATCAGCCTTCATTTGTGCACGAGCGACCAACTGTTCAAGAAGCTCAGTGCGTTCCTTCTCCTGTCTCTCTACCCCCTCCTCTTCCTTCTTGATCGCCGCTTCTGCTTTCGCGGGATCTTTCGGCAAGCGTTCGACACGCTCCCGAATGCCTTCATAGCCCTCATCCAAGTGCTTCAGACGTTCGCCGAAGCCTGCCTCGATTCTGCCTAGAATTTCGGGGATCTCTTTGGTGAAACGGAATGAGTTGTCGTAGAAACGATTGCTGGTTTCTGTTGCCTTGAAGTAGAAGACCACTGAAATGGCGATTGCAAACAGGGCAAGTACTATGCTTAGCAGGTCCGAGAAGTTGAAATCCGCGAGGTCAATCGTGATCGGAGAAACTACTATTTTGTAGGAAACGACGCCTGCAAAGACAGTCATGATGCCGACGAATAGCCAGTTGTTTCTGTTTGAGATCCGTGATTCCTTGTCCGCCATCAGGCTTCTGTCACTCCTGCATTCAGAGGGGTACTCCGAATCTACTGCGTATTGCCGGTATAGACAACTGCCTGAGCTAAATAGTATCAGATGATACGAGACGGGATGCGCGCGTGATCGTTGCCCAAGTTTGAGTGGGCACTGATGTGCTAATTGACGTGCCCAGTCACCAACGGATAGGATGCGAAGTCCAGGCTGTTCAATGGTCTTTGACAGGCGAGTGAAGCACGGGAATTCGTCCATCTTCCCTGGGGAACAAACACAAGAGCCAGCGAGAGGAGTCGAACCTCCGACCGATGGTTTACGAAACCATTGCTCTACCACTGAGCTACGCTGGCGGTACAATCAGGGATTATATCACCGGGGTAATCACCTTCAACCGGAGGCAGAGTGGACGGACTATCAATTGCTGCTTCTCTAGCAGAGATCTCGACGAACAGTCTCGGCAGCACGGTTCGCACGATCTATCATCCTCAACACGCACAGTTCGTGCTCCGATTATT
>SPBW01000082.1 GCA_004525685.1 Candidatus Atribacteria bacterium | reverse complement strand
GGATGGTGCCATCGAGGCGACGTGTGCACCAGCAGATCTGCCGACGCTAACGCAAGCAGTCAAGGATCTCGGCATCACGCCGATTCGAGCTGAAGTCACCATGATTCCCAAAAGCACTGTTCATGTAGAGGGGGACGCTGCAGACAAGGTGCTCAAGATCGTCAACATCCTCGACGAGCATGAAGATGTTCAAGAGGTGTTCGCAAATTTCGATATTGACGACGAGTACTTCGAGAGACTGGAGGCTGAAGGCGACGCGTAGCCAAGGCGACGCGTAGCAAAGGATGTTTGTAGGTGAGGTTTACTCAAGGAGGTTGAGATGAGGAAGTTGGTTATCGTGCTGTGTGTGGGAGTGTTGCTGTTGGTGACTACGGTGGGGGCATTCGCCCAAACCAATGACGCTTGGATCCCAGGATTGGCATCGCTTGTCATTCCGGGAGTTGGCCAGTTCCTGAACGATGAAATGGACAAGGCTATCCTGCATCTTGGAGTTGCAGTGGCAATAAACATCGGAGGCTACTACGTCGCGGCACTGCTTCCGTTCCAATACTATTACTCCTACCCGCTCGTTGGACTCGTGCATCTGGGATGGGCTTTGTATAGCGGCCTGGATGCCTACAACGTTGCCAAGGATCAGGGTTTCCGAGTCGGCCTTGTTGACAATGGCCTCGGATTTGCGCTGAGTTTCTAGAGAATCCACAGGGCCGTCGCCAAGGCGATGGCCGCTAGCACAGTGACTAGCTTGTGAACCCCCGCTCGGACATCGACGGGGGTTCTTTCTATTGAGACAAGATCGTTCGACAGCACTGCTAGCTCGCCCAACTCTGTGTTCACATCCAATCGCAACCTGCCTAGCGATTGGGCAAACGCGCCAGACTGCACAATGAGCGTCGTGCCTTGTCTGATCGGTTCCGGCGTATGCTCGTGCGAATGTCCCGAAACAAACAGTGCAACTTCAGGCACCTGCTGCACAATGATCCGCGCCGCAGCAATGGACACATGGGCAACAACAAACACGAAGTCGAAGGCTCCGTCATGCAGATCGATCTGCTCGCGCAGGCACACGACAGGATCGCGGTACCGAAGCCGCGGATAAGCAGGAACAGGCACGAACTCCGCTGTGATCAACCCAACAATGAGAAGTGACACATCACCCATGTGCACGATCGTCGATGCGCTCACGTCGGACTGACTGCCATCGATGGGCCTCCAGTTGGCGCACAGAACAGGGAATTGGACATCAGAGACCAGCGCGGCCAAGCGCTTCGGACCCCAATAGGTGTCGTGATTGCCCAGTGACATGGCAGAGTAGGCCACGTCGTTCATCCAGTCGACGGTTTCGCTGCTGCCCCACACATTCGTTACAAGACGCCGATGATCTTGCCACGTATCCCCGGCATCAAACAGCAGTACGGCAGACTCCGATTCCCGCTCTGTTGCGATGATTGCTGCCAGCGAATCGAATCGATCCAGTCGCACATGCAGGTCATTGGTGTACAAGACAGTTATCGGCACAGCGATAGCCATTACCTCTGCCAACAACGCAAACAGGATGGTCAGGAATACTCTACGAATCATAGGACACCGCCGACTAGAAGTTTGACTATGTTCTGCTCGAAGAGAACTCCGATCTCCCAACGCGAAGAAGCCGTTGGGAACAGGCGCCAGCCAACCTGGGGGTTCAGTTTCTCGCCTCTGAGTGTCCCGCCTGCAACAAGCGTCAGTTTCGGATGGACAACGAGTTGAAGCCACGCCCATCGTGCTGGGTCAATCCATGACCGTCCTAAGTCGATGGACACAGGACCAAAGAAGAGCGTCATCAACCCTGTCACGCGTCTTGGCGTCATCTCTAGGGCAAGAAACGCGGGCGCAAGTTCCAACGGCGCAAGCAGGCGCACACTCAGATCGAGTCCTCCGCCGGTCGAGGCCATCGCCCCCACAAGCACGAAACGAGAGACACAGCGGGTGAGATAGAGCCGGACCTGCGAGATTTCCATCGACATCACCACCCCGGACATCCCTTGCTCCAGGATGGGCATCGCTGCCAAATAGGGCGATGACGTCGTCTCCATCTGCGCCGCGAGTGCAACCGCGGCGAATAGGAGCATGAGACAAGCAGAGATCCAAGTGCGAAGAGGACTGTTCATGACTCTCAGAAGCTTACAGCCAACAACGAGAGCCTCCAAGCATTGCATTCAGATTTCGATCTCGCCACAATCGATTCGTCATGGTGATCAACTCCGCAAGACAAACCATTCATACCCATTCGATGATCGCTGCAGGAGACTGCATGCTGGTTGCTGTGTCTGGTGGCCTCGACTCCATCGTTTTGCTCGACGTGCTGGCTCATCTGAGACAGGAGTTGTCGTTTGAGATCGTGGTCGGTCACATTGACCACGGTTTGCGTGGGACTACGTCTGCCCATGATGCGGCGTTCATTCAATCCGTTGCCTCAGCGTACGGCATAGAGGCTGCCATCTACTGCCTGACATCATCGGATCTGAAGGGAGGGCACGACGAAGGCCAAGAGGGCGCAGCTCGCGAGGCGCGGCTTGAGGCATTGCAGAGATTGGCAGATGAGACTGGCGCCGCCCGCATCGCCCTTGGCCACACGCTGGATGATCAAGCAGAGACGATCCTCCATCATCTGGCGCGCGGAACCGGGCCCACTGGGTTACGGGGAATGCGGCCTGTTCGCTTTCCCTTCATCCGTCCGCTGCTTGACGTCTCACGATCTGATCTACATGCCTATGCGGCTCAACATGGCTTAACGTGGCGTGAGGATGCATCCAACTCAGATCTTGCCTACACGCGAAATCGCATCCGGCATCGACTCCTTCCAGAGCTGCGAGCCATCAACCCCCGCATCAACGAGGCGCTAGGGCGCATGGCAGATCTGGCAGCTGAACTCGACGAGGCAACGACCTTCTTGGTAGGTGAGAAGCTGTCCCAGCTGCTGGTGGCGCCTAATGATTCGGGCACCAGCATGGATAGGCGTGCGCTTGCCGCGCTTCCCGATTCCCTCAGTCGACTGATCTTGAGAGAAGCGATTCGCAGAGCGCGCGGGAGTCTTGAGGGAATCGAGTTTGCACATATCGATGCCATCTGCGCGCTCGTCATGGGAACACGTAGTCATGGACAGCTCTCTCTTCCTGGCCTTCACATCCAGATGCAGCAAGACGAGCTTGCGTTCCTGCCCACTCCACCAGAGCAGTCGCCCCATTGGAGCATCGACGTCGATCTCGGTGTGACCGAGCTTCCTGGCGGACCGGTGTCGCTGGAACTTGAGGTCGTCGACATGTCAGAAGGCGATTTGGCATCGACAGGGAACGATCCCTGGATTGAATATGCTGATGCAGATCGCATCCATTTCCCCCTTCGCTTGAGAACCCGTGTACCCGGCGATCGCTTCTCGCCGTTGGGATTGGGTCACGAAATGAAGCTCAAGGACTTCCTCATTAACGAGCGCACACCGCCCTTCGATAGAGCTGCCATTCCCCTACTCTGTGACAGTCAAGCGATCATTTGGGTTGTTGGGATGCGATTATCGGATACCGTTAAGCTCTCGAAAGGGACACAACGGGTGTTGATGATGCGGTTGAAGGGAGTTCAATGACCACGTTTCTTGTCTTTGCAGGCTCGCTCATGGTGCTTATCGGGCTGCACGAGGCGGGCCACTTCTTTATGGCCAAGGCGTTTCGGGTCTATGTCAAAGAGTTTGCCATCGGATTCGGACCCAAGCTATTCTCCTTTCAGGGGAACGAGACGAAGTACTCGCTTCGACTCATTCCATTCGGCGGCTACGTCAAGATGGCTGGAGAAGATCGCCTCGAAGACGATGACTCCATCCCTCACGATCGCACCTTGACCAGCAAGCGCCCCTATGCGCGCGCCCTCATCAGCTTGGCTGGGCCTCTCGCCAACCTGCTTCTGGCCTTTGCCATTACCCTCATTGTCACGTGGTCGCACGCGTTTCCGATACTTCAAGTGGCAGAGGTCGTGCCCGACTCGCCAGCAGCCACTGTTCTACAATTCGGAGATCGCATCCTGGAAATGGGTGGACATCGCATCCTGCTTCGCGATGACATCACCGCTGTGGTCGAGGCATCCGCGGGCGCGCCAATCGACATCCTTGTTGAGCGGGCTGGCGATCAGCTAGAGACAATCATCGATCCAGAGTATGTCGAAGACGAACATCGCTTCGTGGTTGGTGCCTATTTCTTCTCCACAGCCTACACCAACGAGATCTTGGCCCTTGGCCCTTCATCCCCGCTTGCCCTTGCTGGACTGCAACCAGGGGATCGCATTACGGCTGTGAACGGCCTGCCGACAGAGACAGCTGTTGCCGTTCAGCTGGCAGCAGATGCCGCGCTTCCTGCGTCAGACCTTGTGCTGACTGTCGTACGGGACGTGGTCTTCGATATCGCCGTACCCGTCGTCGAGATCACATTGGCCGACTTGTTCACAGACACGACATTCGCCGATCTGGGGACGTTCACCCGCCACGCCAGGCTGGGCGAAGGGATCGTTCTTGCATCAGAGCAGTTTGTCGACTACATCCTCGCCCTCGCTGACGTTATTCGCAGCGTATTCGCCGGACAGGTCGCTGCTGGCGATGTGTTCACAGGACCCGTGGGTGTTGCCAAGATCCTCGGTGAAGGCATTCGCGTGAGCAGCGCCTATTTCTTCACCCTGCTGGCGTTCCTCAGTCTCAACTTC
Source organism: Candidatus Atribacteria bacterium (assembly GCA_004525685.1). Classification (GTDB taxonomy): domain Bacteria; phylum Bipolaricaulota; class Bipolaricaulia; order UBA7950; family UBA9294; genus SPBW01. Next base: position 4,597 of record SPBW01000082.1, on the reverse strand, counting down.
GGGCTGATCAACTTGGTGCCATTTCCAGCCTTGGATGGAAGTCGCGTCGCATTCGCACTGGTTGAGTGGGTTCGCGGCAAGCCGATCTCGCCACAGCGTGAGGGCATCATTCATGCCATCGGATTTCTTATCCTCATCGGTTTCATGATTCTGATTACCTATAAGGACATCGCTACGCTGTTTCGATAAAGCACACAGCCATGGAAGCAATGCCTTGGTTGTGCCCCCATGATGTGAGTCCTTCGTTGGTGGTGGCCTTTAGCCCAATCCGCTCGCCAGGCACTCGCAGAATCGGCGCCAGAACGGCCTTCATCGCGGGGAAGTGAGGGGCGAGCCTTGGCGCTTGGGCTATCACTGTGACATCGACATTGACAATAGAGATGCCTTTGGATTGCAGTAGATCGACCACTCGGCTCAGCAAGATGGTGCTGCGGATATCGCGGTACTGCTCGTCTGTATCAGGGAACTGGTGGCCGATGTCATCCATGCCTGCAGCGCCCAACAAAGCATCACAGATGGCGTGGATGAGCGCATCGGCATCGGAGTGCCCCGCTAGGCCGTCATGCTCCTGCACTTCCACACCACCGAGGATGAGTGGCCGATCCGACTGGAATGGATGCATATCAAACCCCATCCCCACACGCTGGCTAGTCGTCATGATCGAGGTCCTTCTCTACGGTCTTGACTACTTGATAGATGAGATTTTGGGAGAATCCGCGCCGTGCAAGGAAGGCCATCAGGCGATTCCTACGTTTGTCGGGACTGATGCCTCGAATTCTGCGGATTCGCTCCTCAGCCAGTCCCGTGGCCAGTTCAATCTCCCGAACAGCCGGGTACTCAGAGGAGAGGGTGCCTGAGATCAGGTCTGGATGAATGCCCTTGCCGCGCAGTTCTTGCGAGATGGCTGCACGCGACAGCGGATGATGCCACATTCGGTCTCTCACCCAGAGTTTGGCGAATGCGGCATCATCCAGTTGATCGGTGGCGACGGCTTGTTGGATCGCCGCTTCGATCATGTCGTGATCAAAGCCTTGTTCAGTCATCCGCTGCCGCGCCTCGGCAATACTGCGCGGCCGATAGCGCAAGAGCAGCATCAGATAGGCCCAAGGATCACTCTTCTGCTGATTCGGTTGCTTCGGGCTCTTGGACGTCGGCGCTCTCCTGTATCTTTGAACCATTGACCCATCCGACTTTCGTGCGGATGGCGAGCTCTAGTTCATCTGCGAGCTTGGGATTCTCTTCCAAGGCTAGCGCACTGTTGCCAATGCCCTGTCCTAGCCGCTCATCTCCGAACGAGTACCATGATCCGCTTCGGGTCACCAATCCGAGCGCTTCACCCGTATTGATCAGATCTCGCGAGCGAACGATGCCGAGGCCATAGATGACGTCAAAAACGGCTTCTTTGAACGGCGGCGCCACCTTGTTCTTGACGACACGAACGTTGACATGGGTTCCCACACGTTCTGTGCCTTCTTCGATCTTGCCCGAGGACCACATCTGAAGACGGAGCGAGGCGTAGAACTTAAGCGCCCAACCTCCTGCCGTCGTGGTCGAGGGTCCAAAGCGCGAGGTGCTGATCATCGATCGCATCTGGTTAGTGAACACGACAATCGTCTTGGATGAAGAGATGGCACCCGACAGTTTTCGCATCGCCTGACTCATCAGCCGCGCTTGAAGTCCGACCTGCGCATCGCCCATTTGGCCTTCGATTTCTGCGATTGGGACCAACGCGGCCACAGAGTCGATGACGATGATGTCAATGGCGCCGCTACGCGTTAGCTGTTCGGTAATCTCCAGCGCTTGCTCGCCGGAGTTGGGCTGAGAGATTAGCATGTGATCAAGATCGACGCCCAAGGCGCTGCAGTATGTGGGATCCAATGCATGTTCTGCATCGATGAAGGCGGCTGTTCCGCCTGCCTTCTGGACCTCTGCAATCATGTGCAGGGCAAGCGACGTCTTTCCCGAGGACTCCATTCCGAAGATCTCGATGATTCGGCCTCTGGGAATCCCGCCAACGCCAAGCGCGATATCCAGAGCCAATGATCCAGATGGAACGGTTTCAACCTGAAGATTCACGGCTCCTTCGCCGCCAAGCCACATGATTGAGCCTTCGCCATATGCTTTCTTGATTTGTTTGAGAGTGCTTTCTAGGACTTCACGCTTACCCATGGTCGTTGTCTCCCCCTACATCGGTCTTTGTGTGATTCTAGAACAAGGCAGCGAAAGGATCAACACGATTCCTTAGACAGCTTCTGCCAAAACGCGGCCTAAACTAGCTCAGGAAGCGGGTTTTCATTGGTACACAGCCGTCTGTTCACCAATCTACTGCGCCTTCTGAGCGAGCTCGATAAACCCCTTGGCGGCGAGAGGATCGACACCATTCAATGAGAACGTACCATCCGTGGTCCCCACACTCAGGGTGTTCGCACGCACGGCCAAGCGCAAGTCGCGCACATTTTGCTCGCGGACGATTCGCATGGCGCTGTAGGGCACGCCCATCAGTCGTTGCGTGAGCCGCCCGACCTGGCGCTGCAGAAACGCAGAGAGCATGCCTTCCTCCTCTGCCCGCGCGCGCCTCAATTGCTCCATGGCATCGCGGATCTCTTGCTTCGCATCCTTAGCCAGCTCCACAACAATGGTTCCTTGCTCAGTCAGAATGAGCGTGATCTGGTCCAAGGCATCGGAGATCCTGGCAATCTCTTGGATCCAAACTACCTCAGTGACGAACTCAGATCCAATCCCCTTCAGCGCACGCTCGCCCGCCGAGACAAACCGCAGCGAAATGGGAAGAACTGTCTTTGGACACAACGCTGTCGGAACAAGAATCTGACCGCTCTTGGCATGTCCGGACAATCTCTGCGAAAGATTCACGGAGTGCCCAATGAAGTCGATGTCCGTCATGACCGGCGTACCTGTAGCAATGCCGATACCGACATCAATCGGATCGTCTGGATTCTCGCTATTGCGTTCGCGAAATGCTTGCTGAATGGATACGGCAGCCTGGATTGCCAAGCTTGCCGTCTCGAATGCTGCCATCACGCCGTCTCCGAGCGACTTCACCAGAATGCCATACTCTGAGATTCGATCCTTGAGAATCCCTTCGTGAAGCTGAGTCAATCTGAATGCAGCCCGATCTCCCATTTCAACGGCATAGGTAGAGAATCCACGAATATCCGAGAATAGGAGGGCTATCTCCTCGCCCACTTCAAGTTGAGCACGGAGAAGCTGTCTGACTTTCAGTGTTCGGCTCCAGGACACATTCGCTCCCTTCAGGCTGGAAAACCCGTTGGGCGTATTATATCATCGAGAACAGCTTTGAGTGCCGCACAAAGGAGCAACAACATGGATAACAGAAAGATCATTGCCCTCCTCAAGAACACTCCGATCTTCGCCAAGACCAGCGAAAAGAGCCTTGAGTCCATGATTCAGTCCGCTGTCGTGAAGACGGTGCCAGCTGGCGAGAAGGTCGTAGAAGAAGGTCAAGGCGGAGTTGGCTTCTATCTCATTCTCGAAGGAAAGGTAGACGTCATCAAAGACGGCAAGAAGCTCGCGGAATTCGAAGCCGGCAACTTCTTCGGAGAACTCGGCGTCATCGATGGCAAGCCGCGAACCGCTGACGTTGTAGCCACTGCTGCGACCAAGTGCTGGATTCTCTCGCAGTGGGCGATGAAGTCAGTCATCGCCAGTCACCCTGAAGTCGCCTTGAGCATGCTTGAAGAGCTAGCTCGAAGACTGCGAGCCACTGGCGCAAGAAGCTCCTCTGAGAAGTAGCTTGCGCGAAAAGCTTCCACTTCTTTGCCTAGGATCGGGTGCGGCGCTCGCTGATGGCAGGAATTGGAGTTCTCTCCTTATTGATCGACAGATCATCCTGGATCTGCCTCCTACTTCGATTCCGCAGATGATTCGAATGGGTGTAGACTTTGCGCGTATTGGACATATCTTCATCAGTCATCTGCATGCGGACCATATGTTTGGACTTCCGTTTCTGCTGCTTGAGTACTGCATTCGTCGAGAGCGGGAGGATCCGATCCATATCATCGGTCCCCCGACCATCGAGCAGCTGACCTATCAACTCTGCGACCTTGCGTGGCCCGATATGAGGAAGCACGGTTTCGAGCCGCGTGTCCCCCTCGTGTTCACTGAGGTGTCTAAGGAAGGCGAGTATCAGGCCGGAAATCTTGCGTTCACTGCCGTCCCAATGCAGCACTTCACGCTCGATGCATTTGGCTTTCGCTTCGAGTACAAGGGACGCTCCATCGCCTACTCTGGAGATACAGCGGAGTGTGATCAGCTTGATCGGCTGCTTGATGGTGCAGACGTTGCATTGCTAGAGCTGACACATCCCCGCGAATGTGCTGATCCAGGACACATGGACTCGCTATCTTTCGAGCGCGTAGCCAAGCGTCTGGTGGCTCAAGGATCAACCGTCATCGCAACACACATGAGCGCACCGCCTGATCCAATTCCAGGTGTGACGACGTGCGAGGACGGCAAGACGATTTGGATCTAGGGAACTCGCCAAAGGCGAGTTCCTTGGAGAATCAAGCATAGCTTGATTCTCGACCGCGATGTGACTTCCTGAAGCTCGCTACAACTC
>SPBW01000240.1 GCA_004525685.1 Candidatus Atribacteria bacterium | reverse complement strand
TGTTCGATCCCCGTTAATGCGTAGACGGCTACTCAGCTATGCTGAGTAGCTTATGGAGTTGCCTTGCAACTCCCTGAGAATGGACAGGGGATGGGTTGGCTGGCTACTCTGGCGACTCGGTCGTACGACTGAGTTGCTTGGGAGTTGCTCCGAAACTCCTTGACGACTGGAATGAATTATCTGTGGCTCCGCGCAGTAGACGAGACCACCTGGATCAGCGAACTCGTGCTACACAAGGAGGCACGCACATAGATCCCCACCTTTGTATTGGCATTGATGTCGACTGCAAGGCACACCGCGTCGGCATCGCAACACCGGACGGCTCGATCCTGGAGGAGTTCGACATCTCTCACACGGATGCCGGGTTTCAGGATTTCATCCGGCGAGTCGAGATTGCGGTCGATGTCATCAACTCCGAGTCGGTGTGTGTTGACGACGAAGTGACCACACCGATGGAGACGGCGATTGAGTTTGATGTGCTGGGGATGACTCAGATATCGATGGCGACGAGTTGAAGTTGCTCGTAGTAGGCAGTGCGGGAAATGGTGTCGCTTCTTGCGTTGGTGATGGGGTCCATTATGTTGCACAGCCTGTTCACACACGTCTCAACCGGGCTTGACGACGTCTCTTCCATGATATTTGCGTAGAAGTGCTTCTTATGCTATTGTTGACTTACTCGTCTGGAGGCACACATGAGGCACACCTTAAGGGTCTATCCTACCGTTCTCGGCATCTGCTTTCTGCTCCTTCAGTGCTTGCTGTTGACCTCAGCCATCGCACTATCTGCCAGCGACTATGCATATACAGACCCCGAGACTGGAGTTGTCTACTACAGTCTAGATGAACCGGGGGGCGTTTATACAACGGGACTTTCGCTAACAGACTATCGTCAGACTGTGTTCGAGGACATGTGGGGGAAGGTCTCTCCCCCTCCAGCCATCCCCGTCGATCTTGACTTGGATGGCAATCTAGACCTCGTCTTCGCTCTTGGTCTTGAGCGCTTTGACGATCGCACAGGCGAACTCGGCTATCAGGCGAATCTTGCCTATTGTCTTGGAGATGGGACGGGCCACTTCCTCTCGACAGAAATCCTGCTTGAGGATATTCTGCTTTTCGGTTATGCCGTGTCCGATGTCAATCACGATGGGCTGAGCGATATTGTTGCCATAGTGCGTGAGCGTTACACAAACCCGCATCGCCTGGTCGTTCTACTACAGCAGCCTGATGGCGCGTTCGAGCAAGATATACTCATGCAAGAGAGGGTCCTCATTTATCCTGCATTCATGGACGTTACAGGAGATGGGAACGTTGATATCGTTTGCATAGAGATGGCCGGCGATCTCGTTGCAGAGCTATTGACGTTTGTTGGGGATGGTCAAGGCGGCTTTTTGCAGCCCGTGGGTTCGCTCATCGACTTTCCTGTTTCAGTTCCATCCTCCCTGAGTGAGTCCCCCCAAGACTTCAATGGTGACGGCCGGGCAGATGCATGTCTTTTAATGCTTCTGAAGCAGGACGAGTTAGCGGATTACGTCATTCTCATTGGCTACGGCCAGGAAGATGGAACCTTCGAGTACGTCATCGATCAGTCGCTGGGAGACTACGTGCCTCGATCTGCATTTGAGAGCGGCGATTTCAACGGTGATGGGGCTGTTGATATCGCAATCCAGCACGGGTTGGAGGGCAGCTGGCTACGACGAGAAGAAGAAACGGATCGATTCTCCGGATACATTTCGATCCACTACAACAACGGCAAAGGCCGATTCGAGAAAGAAGTTGTCGTGGACTTCCAAGTTGCAGGCGTGAAACCGCTTACAGCTGATGTGGATGGGGATGGATACGACGACCTGATGTCATTTGATGCCAACGGAAGCGTGGCTGTTTGGCTTGGTTCGAACTCCAGAACGAACACACAGGTTGACGTCTATACGTGTCAGGCCGCGCCGAACACCCGAGTCTGGTTGCCTTTTGTGGGAGACTTCAACAACGACGAACTCTGTGACATTGGAGCGAACATGATGGAGCCGGTGTTGGGCGTTCGGTTTGGAGACGGCTTGGGCGGTTTTGGGACAGGATGGTTCTCTCCGCCTGTCGATTCCCCCACAAGACCGCTATCCGCACTAGCGGATTTCGTTGCTGACTTTGACGGCGATGGAAACCTCGATCTCGTGCAGTACATCTCTACCGATGTATCCGTGGCTTTCGGGGATGGTACAGGACGATTCCCGGAGATTGTCCCGGTGCTCTTTGCGCGGGACATAGATGAATGGGCTCTGGCTGCTGGCGATGTGAACGGCGATGGAGCGGACGATTTGCTGATTTCCAGTCGCAGCAATCGTGAAGCCGGTATTCGGTTGTTCTGGGGGGGGGCTGACAGAGAATTCTCGGAAGGCGCGCCTGTTGCCAAAACTGAATGGAACGCCTGGGTTCAAGACATAACAATCAGCGATATCAACAAGGATGGACATGTAGATCTTCTTTATGGCCTGGATGGTGTTCTTCGCGCAAGCTTCGGCGACGGAACGGGAACATTCCTGCTGCATGCGGAGCTTGGCGGACGTGCAGTGCTGAATGCTCCAGATTCTGCCATTTACGACTACTGGTTGACAGATACGAACCAGGATGGATATGTGGATATCATCACAGGTACAAGCGAACTTGCGAACAAGCTCTGGCTGAACGATGGGCGCAACCAATGGACTTGCACGGAAGAGCATGGCTTTGTCGCCCAGAATGCGGATCGCGAAAAATGGGAAGCTGCCCCTGATTGGGTACGCATACCGTCAATTGGGATGAGTTATACTAGAACAGATGTGGACCAGGATGGTCTCTCGGACTTTGTAACTATCAACGATTCCGTGCTGGAGATTGCGCTGACCGATCACGAACAAGCTCTTCTCAAATTCTGCGCCCAAGGGCATGGTGAACCTGTTCGTGTACATAATCCCCTTGCTGCGGATGTTAACGGCGATGGATGGCTTGATCTGATTACGGCCAGCCGCGAGTTTATCAGTGTCATCTTCAATCGCCTAAGCAAGGTGCTTCCGTGAATCGATGGGCACGCAAGATGCTAATCGGGCTACTTGT
>SPBW01000158.1 GCA_004525685.1 Candidatus Atribacteria bacterium | reverse complement strand
CGCTGTGAGCGCACCGGGGATCGGTACAGGAACGGTAGTTCCCGCTGATTTACTGAATGTATCTCCCCAGGAGAAATCCACCCGAGGTAGTACTTCCACGTCGAGTTCTGGAACGTCCCATGCAATCTCTACAAGTCCCGACCCAGTGGACACAAGACCACTGGGTTCCACAACGTCACCATGTACTGGCAAACAGATGGCCACGGCCATGATTGTGCCGACAAGAACAAGGTGCCGGAATCTGGTGCATCGAGCGCGCATCCTAGTTTACCCCCTTTGTGATAGGCACGTAGGGGATTCGCACAGAGCATCATGCATCTATCGGATGCATGGACACTGCATTCACTGTCGTGCCTATCACGATAGAACTACGCAATTGGAGCGTCTCTGCTGAGCCTCACCAACTCGCCTTCTCCCTGCGAAGAAAAAAGGTAACGAAACCCAAACAGCGTATGGCTCCAACACCGAGCATATCATATGAGTACGGTATTCAGTCAAATAGCGCGTCTGAACTCCGGGTACTTGGTCAAGAGGTAATCCATACAACGTGCCTGCAGATAACCGCCGAACGGATTGAGGGAATACGATTCCGTGAAGACTTACAGTCGTGCCCAATCTCGAGAAGCACATCTAGGTGCTCATGAAGCTGCTAGGTGTCTGCCTAATCTTACGCAGTCTAATGACGAGATTCGCGGGAGTCCCAAGCCTATGAGAAGTCCGAATAGGTGTTCTACGGGGAGCCAAGCAGGACTTCGCCGCCATTTCGCGATGGCGGCGAATGGTTCTTTGTAGTCAGGCTCTACGTTATCGTTCGTCAACGAGCCGGATTCCTGGCTCTGCTTCTGGACTTATCTCAGAGGGGCAGGTCATGGGCGGAGGTCAGTCAAAGTTGTTCGCAACGTTGTACCAGCAGTTCTGATGCGCCGCTATGCACTTCGGCTGCCGCCGGCAGGCATGAATCAGCGGCGATACCCCGCGGCATGGACGCGTTTCGATCATGCCCTCCATATCGCGCCCGCTGTAGGGGGCCTCAGTATGCACAGTAGCCTCCTTTGCCGATGGCATCGTTGACAGGCTGTCAACCCATCGCCTCATCTGTTGCCAGCCCGTGGTATTGTGGAGTCGAGGGTGGGCGCACTCTCCGATGGAAGCACGTTGCTTGTCTATCAGTTGCATGTTCTCAGTCTACCATCGGTCGAAGCTGTTCCCAACATGGCGCAGATTCCCCCTCAGATTGCCAGTGAGCGCGTCTATGCGCTCCACGGCAGTTGGTGGGACTTCATGTTCGGCTGCTGATCTCGCGACAAGAGCTGTCGTTTGCTACCAACTGCGAGCCATGAGCATTGGTGCAATCCAGACTGTTAGGGCATTGGAGTCCTACGTCGCTATGAGATCCGCAGGAATAACAATCCCGTGAAAGGTTTGAATGAGTCTTCTACGAGGAGCCAGCATCTGAAAGCCCATTTTGAAGGGGCTTTGTTTTGGCCACCAACTGCGTCTGTCTCGAATGATGACGCCGGCCAGCATACTGCCGACCGGCGAGGCACATAGGTACGACCATCCCTGCTACTCCACAGCAGGGGTCAGCTGAATACGGAACGTAACTGCCGACCCATCCTGGAAGAACAAGCGGATATCGTAGTGCCCAGGAGCTAGTCCCTCAGTGTCCCAAGCGAATTCGAATTCACGGTTCAATCGGTTATAGCTAGCCATCCAGTGATCAAGCAGAACGAGTGTCTCCGGGTGTGTGCTGATGTCTACTGACTGGATGTAGACATGAACGAAGCTTGCGCCGGTCGGAAGCTCGGATGAGCCTAGGATCTGACAGCTGCCTGAGATGATGTCTCCAACGGGGTGGATTGCTGACAGCGGAAGCTCGCCGATCATCGGCGGGGTTGCGTCCTCCGCTAAGGCGACGATGGCATCGAGGAACTCATCCGGCCCCGCTTCGCCGGTGGGGATGATCGTGATAGTAACCGGTTCGGGCGGGACGCACGCATCTAGCGAGATCGTCGGCACCGGGCCCGGACTGCCGGTCCAGCCCGTCGCTGGAGGGCAACTGGAACCAGCTGCGTGCTGATAGGAGGTGAGGTCGACGAAGACGGCGCAGTTCTTTGTGCAGGGTTGAAGAGGCTGGTCAATAGGGCCGTCTTCAACCGCCAGTCCGAAAATCCACCCCCCAGAACCACCGAAGAACACCCAATTGAATGTCCCTAATCCCTGCATCTCGTAGCTCGGCCCGATCCACCACTTCCCCACGTACCCTGTTAAAGCAAGTCTGGCACCGGGAAGGTAGGTGTACATGCCATTGACACTGGAGTCTCCAGCGCCCGAGACGGTTACCGTCTCGCAGCCACACGGAGCGGCACCAGTCGCTGCAACCGCGACCAACAGAAGCGTCACAGCAACCGCGAGACAAACGCCTACCAGCCTCCAACCTCTTCTCTGCATCCCAGCCTCCTTGAAAAGTCAACTACAGTCCTGAAGACGTACCGATCATCGACAGGGATGTTGCTGCTATTGCCTCTAGATGGGACATATCGTGTGGCCAACTGCCGTGCCTCCCAGCGCTAGACTCTTGTGGCTCTTCGGCAGCTCAGTCAGATGAGCGATCCAACCCCGGACCTTTGCGCCGTGCGCAATGGGCACGGCACCTTTGTCGGAACCATCAAGCACACTCTAGCAGGTTGCGCTTCAGTTGAGCAACTATCTGCTAATCGGATGCATTCGTCCTAATAACTGCCGCCAATCTCCTACCACGCGCACGGGAGAGCGAAAGCTCTGTCTACCGTCACATAGGCTCCACACCGCAAGCGCCAGTGCCGAGCCACGTGGTGTTGAGATCAACAGGTAGTACAAGCACATGAGAAGTTTGGATGAGTCCGATACGGAGAGCCACACGACTAAGAGCCCCTTCTAAAGGCCTTTTGCTTTATGTGCTGTGAGTTATAGGCCGGCCGGAATTCTAGGAAGGGAGGTCTGACCCGTGCGACTATCTATCGATCAACAGGAATCAACTGCCTTGTGGACGGTCAAGGATTCGGGTTGCGGGATCCCCGAGGAGCACGTGCCTCATATCTTCGAGCGGTTCTTTCGTGCTGACAAGGCGCGCAGTCGACAGAGCGGTGGGAGCGGACGCGGCCTGGCCATCTGTCGGCAGATTGTCGAGGCTCACGGAGGCGGCATTGCCGTAGCTTCGGAAGTGGATGTGGGCACGACATTCACGATTCGGTTGCCCGCTGCCTAGTGGCCCAGTAAAGTGTGGGCCACAGTCTGGAATGGCTGGCTCAGTTTCGTTTGCTGTCCCTACAAGGAGTGTCCGAATGCGAGATCCCAGAATCGAAGCCGTTGCCAATGTTCTAGTGAACTACTCGATCGATCTGAAGCCAGGGCAGCTTGTTCAGGTTGAGGCCACGTTGGAGGGCTCTCCGCTTGTCATCGTCTTGTTCGAGGCGATTCTGAAGGCGGGAGGGCATCCCTGGCTTGACTTGGCGATTGAAGATACGCAAGAGCTCTTCTATTCCTACGCCTCCGATGCGCAACTTGATTACTATCCTGAGTTCTTGAAGCAGGGAATCGAGGAACTCGATGCGAGCATTTCCGTCTGGACGGACGCCAATACCAAACGATTGAATACCATCGATCCCACACGCCAGACACGACGTGCACGTGCCATGCATCCAGTCAACAACCGGCTGTTTGAACGGATGGCTACCAAGGAGCTTCGCTGGGTGGGAACAGCCTTCCCGACCCATGCTGCGGCTCAGACAGCTGAAATGTCGCTGCGTGAATACGAAGACTTCGTCTATGGTGCTTGTCTTGTTGCAGAACCCGATCCGATCGCTGCATGGAAAGCGGTCTCTGTGAAGCAGCAGAAGCTGATCGACTGGCTGTCAGAGCGGAATGAGATCCACCTGCAGGGCGAAGACACCGACTTGCGGCTGACGTACGCCGGACGCACGTGGGAGAATTGCGACGGGCATGAGAACTTCCCTGACGGCGAGATCTTCACCGGCCCCATCGAAGATTCAGTTGAAGGACACATCCGATTCTCCTACCCAGCATGCTTCCGCGGGCGGCAAGTGGAAGACGTTCGCCTGTGGTTCGAAAAGGGCAAGGTCGTCAGGGCGACGGCCGGCAAGAACGAAGCCTTCTTGCTGGAAATGCTGGCCATTGATGATGGTGCCAAGTTTGTTGGCGAGTTCGCGTTCGGCACCAATTATGGCATCCAATCGTTCACTGGCGACACGCTGTTCGACGAGAAGATTGGCGGAACGGTCCATCTGGCCTTGGGCAAGGGATTCCTGGAGACCGGCAGCAAGAACGACTCTGCCATCCATTGGGACATGGTTTGTGACTTGAGGCGCGGAAGCACGGTTCATGTGAACGGAGAACTGTTCTCAGAAAACGGGCAATTCCGGATCTAATACTTCAGACTGGCGTCCGCGCATCGGCCGGGAATACGCGCATTGACTATAGGGAGGTTGTATGCGGTTTAGCATCGGGCTCTGCCTCATCTTCGTGCTGTTGGCAAGTGCATCTGCGCTTGGTTGCACGGGTGTCGTGATCTCCGGTGAGGAAACTGTGGTTGTTGGTGTCAATGAGGACTGGTACCGATCAGATGCCTATGTGTGGGCCACAAAGGCGTTCGCGGGGCTTCACGCAGCCGTCTATTTTGGATACTTGGTGGATGGCGAGTTCGGTGAAGGCATTGCACCATTCTGGTACGATTTCCAGGGAATCAATGACGCGGGCCTGTTCTTCGACAGCTTCAGCGCACCCTGTGGGATCGGAGAGAACGAGAGCGAGAAGCGCCCTTTCAGTGGGAGCATCGAGCGGCTAATTATGCAGACCTGTTCGACGGTTGAAGATGCCGTGCACGTAATGACGCAGTATGATCGGTCCTACATGGACTGCATGCAGTATTTGCTCGTCGATCGGACGGGGGCTGCCGCGGTAGTTGAAGCCGGCGCGGTGGTTTGGAAAGACGACGACGTG
>SPBW01000291.1 GCA_004525685.1 Candidatus Atribacteria bacterium | reverse complement strand
TGTATTGTGTGTAGAGTGCCAACATCACGAGTTCGCGGTCAAGTTCGTCGTCGGGGCAGACCGTGTATCGTGCATTGCGCGTCCTCATTCGTGGCGCGCTCAAGCGGTCGGGTCCTGCATTGCTGCAGTCCTCAATGGCCCGCAGTCGGAGTGCCCCGCGACTTGACAGCACGCTGTGCGTTGCCAATCCTGATGTGGGGGTGAGTGAAATGAGCAAGGCTGCACGAAGCCTGTTTGTGTTCGGGATCTATCTTGAGGCACTGACTACTCTGCAATTCGTAGGCGATGAACTGAGTTGTGAGCGGCGAATAGCCAGAGAACACTCGGAACTGCCAAGCAGCCCCGAGTGAACGATCGAGTGCATCCGGCATCACGATACTCCTCTCCGAGTAAGCTGAGAGGAGTACGAACTGCGTCTCCAGAACTCCTGAATGTGCCTACTAATCGCCTGATACTGCCTTAATGATCGCTTCCAAGAAATCCAGAGGATCAAAGCCCATACCGCCTGTGTCTATGGTTCCATCCGAATCCGCGCAGAATTTGGCGTTCCCGCCCCAAGGTCCTGGGGCTCCGGCTCCACCATCGTAATCAAACTCCGCAATCGTACTCAGCGACGCCATCCCTTCGAGCGCTAAGGCCGAGCAGAAGACTAGCAGCACTAAAACCAATCCCCAACGTTTCATGTCCACTCCTTTTCTGATCATACGGTGTGATCACTGACCCAATTAGAAGCATAATAACGAGTCTGTCAGAGACTGTCAAAGTCACCTTGGGGCGGATTCTGCTTTACCACATGCCCAGGATACTGCAGTCTGAGGACGCATCGACGCGACTGGAGTCATGACTGGGGGTAGGTCTTGGATTGCAGCATTCCCAGGTAACAAACCACGATTTGACAGCACGCTGTGCGTTGCCAATCCTGATGTGGGGGTGAGTGAAATGAGCAAGGCTGCACGAAGTCTGTTTGTGTTCGGAGTCTATCTTGTCGTACTGGGCCTGTTCCTGCTGATTGTGCCCAATACGCTGATCACACAGTTTGGGCTTCCAGAGCCGCACGATGTGTGGATACAACTGTTGAGGATGCTTCTCGTGCTCTTGGCCTTTTGCGATATCAGGCTGCTTTCCTCACTAGAACTGCTGAGTGATCCCAGAGACGGGATTCATGTGAGAATGGTTGACTGCAAGATCAACCCTCGAAGCCACGGGCCGGCGACCTAGTGATGGTACCACGGCAGAGGTTCCCCGCGATCAAGAGGACTTCTGGCTTCCAGAGCTTCCATCAGTTCGTCAGGCAGGGTGATGGTCTCGACGCCAATTTGGCATGGGAGATCCAGTGTCTTGCCCAGGCATTGGAAGGAGCCGTCTTGCGTGTAGACATACATGTAGGCCAGATCGATTCCCGCGATACCCCATCCGGAATCGTGGACCTGCTCGAAGTGCCAACGATCTTCAGGAAGAGGAAACTCGCCTGCCGCAAAGCTTTCTTGGCTCTGATACAAGCACTTGGCCAATATCTTGATCTCAAACAGCCCTTCGGCAGATGTATCGGCAACGGTTATGCCCCGTATTAGCCATACTTCAACGTTATCTGAATCCGCTTGCGAGCAGTACGAGACCAACCATGACTCCTGCACAAGCGCTTGCACGGCTCTCAGACTGGCTGTCTCATCATTCCACTGAAGTTGATCGGCAAGGCACACAGATGAGCCGATCACAGCTAGGAAGATGACCAGGAGGATGCTTCGAACGATGTCAATTCCCTTTCCAGAACGGTTGGTGTTCATTTCAGATTAAAGCGTAATGTCGACTTGGGACGGAATCTGGAGCAGGGGTCACAACGCCAGGCAAGGAATGTCCCGCGATCTACACGAACATCTGGCACCCGCTACTCGTCACGCGATTCATTACGCGACCGCGGCTGGGCACGCCGCGATCTCTGGCCTAGGAACTCCTTCATGGCTTCAACCACATCGGCCTCTCGATTAGGGTACGAGCTCTAAATTCTTCAATTCCCGCCAGCTTGGTGCCAGCAGTAACCGAGTCATGAGACTCTGCGGATGTAGGTATTGAGTGTCAGGACGACGAACGCATTGCCGTATGCTTTCAAATCTGTATAATTCGTATACGAACTATGACAGAACCTAACAGCGCGAAGACGACGAATTCGGCAGAAAAAACCTCGTCAACCATGGCGTGCTTGGCGGAGTCGTTTCTGTTGTGGAGACGGTATTGTCAGCTTCGCATCAAGCCGTTGGGCTTGTCACTCAAACAAGTATTCATCCTAGGACAGCTCACGCAATCTGACTTGAAGCCTTCCCAGATTGCCGATCTGTTGTTC
>SPBW01000152.1 GCA_004525685.1 Candidatus Atribacteria bacterium | reverse complement strand
CGGCGACTGCAGCTTCGCGCATTTCCCGATTGCGGGTACAACGGAACCTAGCCGCACCGGCGTCTGGCCTAGGCCAGGATATTCAACGTGAGGGAGCGGATCTCGTGTAGACGATGCATCACACGCTCTCGAAGCAGGCGCCGGACGTTGGTCATCCATCAGCTTCTCGCGAATCTCAACGAATCAAGAGACACGCGGGATAGACCTTGGCACGTATCTGGCTAGCATCTATCTGACCCTGAATGTGTCGAGAGGTGATCATGTCAATGCTGCGGGAGTGTGTCTATCGATGTCGCGCAATCCTGGCCGACTTGGTCACTCACGCAGAGGCCTTGAAAGGCATTGAATGACGTATCTCATCATCGCAGGCGCACTCGCCTTCATCCTTTCTCTGTTGTTTGTTCCTGGCATCGCGCGGCGTCGTCGAATGAGCCGCAAGGCCCATGCCGACTATGCCAGCAGTCGCGGAACACTTCACGCACGCCAACTTCACGCCGCCGTCAAGAAACATGGCTTGGCCTTGCCTGTACTTGTTCGAGAAAGGGATCAGCTTACTGCAACGATGGAATCGCTGACACGAAGCGAGTTGATTGAGTTGCGCCAAGCACTCACCACAGCGCTTGTGAACGGACCTCTGGCTGAGGTTCGTGGCATTGGCCCCACGCTGAGAGATCGCATCGTTGAGGACTGCTTTGATGGGACACTGGAAAGCCTGAACCATGCGCATCGTGTTCAAGGCGTCGGCGAGGAGACAGCTTCAGACATCCGCTCATGGGCGCGAGCGATTCAGAACCAGATCCCTGCGCGTCTCAAGGGGGAGTTTGATGGCAAAGACGAGATCTTGGCTAGATACGGACAGCGCCGCCTTGAGATTCGTTCCCGACGCACAGAGCTGGATGAGATCATCGACGCACGCAGAGCGACTCTGACGCTGGCGAAAGACAAGCTGGCTGTGTTGGAACTCGTGACCCCAGCGACCTATCGCGCCGCACTTGATGGTGACGTCGCAGCCGCTGAGCGCGTGACAGCGCACACCCTCGGCGCATTCCCCGAGTGGGAGCAAGAGCCTGTGTGGTTCCGCGACATCACGGGTGAGTCGGAAGGGTCTCCGCATGGCGTCTAGTTTCTGGGGACGGGCCTTTCGAAAACAGCGGGAGATCGACCTAGAGTTCGAGTTGGACATCGACGCGAACGAGCGACACGTCATCTCGGTGTTCGAAAGACACGGCAGCAACAGACAGAAGGTGACCCGTCCAGATCAACTCTGGAGCTACGGGCGGTCATTTAGGCGCAATGGCAGCCGCTACGCGCTCTCCTTCAAGGCCGTCGAATCACTGAGTACGCTACGCGCTCTGAATCCCGCCATTCGTGAAAACGGCGACCTGGTGGTCCGATTTCTGCCGCCCGCACTTGAGTATCTGCGCAAGAGATCAGACGTTCAGGAAACTGGAGCCTCGTCCAAGATTGAGGTCTCCAAAGAAGCACTACAGCCTGCGGCGATCATCGATTTCGAACCAAGCCAGGGGGCCCGCATCACAGCCGGCTATCGCCGCGCTGGTGAGGATGATCTCGTACGCAAGAGCGAACTCGACCTGACGCACGACGGCGGCTACGCCCGATTGGGGAACGTGTTTCATCCGCTCGCATCGGCCGCATCTGAGAGGACTGCACGCTGGATTGAAGACGAGGCAACAACCATCGATCTTGCGCATGTGCCTGAGTTCTTCTCCCGCGATCTTGTGTTGCTAAGAAGCGAACTGTCGGCTGTGTTGACAGATCGTGCAAAGCGGGTCCAGGTGATTTCAGCGCCCCTGAAACCCCGTATCACCATCGATCAAGACGAACCTGGGTGGCTCGATTTCGTGGTCGACTACAAGGCGGGCCGGTATGTTCTTCCTGAAGAGGCAGTCAAGAAGGCACTGCAAGACGGACAGACCCACGTACAGGTCAACGACTATCGCTTCATCAAGGCAGATCGTAGCGCGCTTGAACGAACACAGGCACAAATCAAGAAACTGGGCGCCGTCCCCAATGCCAGCCGGTATCGACTGCCTGTGACGCAATTCGCATCCCTAGAAGAGTTCATCGACCGAATCGGTGGCGCCAGAGTGCTTTCAAAGGAGTACGAAGCGTTCTTAGCCAAGCTGTCTGGCTTCAAGCCTGACGAGAAGTTCAGGCTATCAGATGCTGCGGAAGCCTCGCTTCTCAAGGCCGGCTTCAAGCTGCGGCCGTATCAGCGCGCAGGCATCCATTGGCTCAATTGGCTGCGAGAGAATCACTTGCACGGCATCCTCGCCGATGACATGGGCCTGGGGAAGACCGTCCAGACCATCTGCGCGGTCAATATAGCACACGAGAATCAAGAAGCCGATCGCCCTTCGCTCATTGTCTGTCCCCGCTCGGTCGTCCCCTTCTGGGTGCGCGAAGTGCGCCGCTGCGTGCCCAATATCGAGATTGCCGCCTACAGCGGGCCGCGCAGAGACAAGAGCGTGTGGGAACATGCAGGCAAGTGTTGGCTGGTGACAACCTACGAGACATTGGCCCGCGATATCGATCTTGTGGCCAGTATCCCCTTCTACTTCCTTGTGCTGGATGAGGCGACCATGATCAAGAACCCCAGCGCTCAGCGAACGCAGGCCATCAAGTCGATCAATGCCATGCACCGGCTCGCCTTGTCTGGTACGCCCGTGGAGAATCGGTTGAGTGAGCTGTGGTCCATCTTCGACTTCCTCATCAAGGGGATGTTCGGCACACACGCCAGCTTCTCAACCCGATACGAGGTTCCGATTGCGCAAGGGGATGAAGAGGCCGCCGAAGAGCTGTCCCGGCGAATCCGCCCGTTCTTGCTGCGTCGCCTCAAGGAAACTGTCGCCAAGGATCTGCCAGAGAAGATCGAGCTTGAGGTTTGGTGCGACCTAACCCCCGAGCAGCGTTCGCTTTATGGCCAACTGCAAGATTCGCTGGCCCGGCCACTGCAAGAGGAGATCGAACGCGGTGCCCAGCTCAATTACCAGATGAATGTCCTGCCCGTGCTCACCAAGCTGAAGCAGGTGTGTGACCATCCGGCCCTCATTACGGGCAAGATGAGACCGCTGTTTGGGCGCTCGGAGAAATTCGATTCAACCATCGAGCGCATTCGCAAGATCAAGGCAGAGGGCGACCAAGTGGTTGTATTCTCCCATTTCTTGAAGACACTCGACTTGTTCGAGAGCGCCTTTGTTGATCTTGGGATCTCCAGCGTACGAATTGATGGCAGCGTGACCAACCGACAAGAGCGAATTGACCGATTCAATGATGGCAAGGCAACAGTGGCTTTGTGCAGCATCCTGGCTTGCGGCTACGGGATCAAGCTGACCGCAGCCAACCATGTCATTCACTTCGATCGATGGTGGAATCCTGCGACAGAAGATCAGGCAACAGACCGAGTTCACAGGATAGGTCAGCAGAAGACGGTTTATGTCTATCGAACGCTCGTGTCGGGAACGCTGGAAGAGAGGATCGCCGTGATTCTGGAGAGCAAACGAGATTTGGCAGATCAAGTGATCGGCGCATCCATCAACCAATCGGTGAGCTGGACCAAGGCAGAGCTGCTTGAATTGCTGAAACCGCTAGAACCTGGCGACCAAGAGCCTTCACCATGAAGAGCATGAAGTCTGAGGAAGGTGAAACCCTAGGCACAGATGGAGAATCCATTCAGGCTCTCGCGAGGCCCAAGATACGCTTTGGGATACAACAATCAGCGATTGCCCTTCTTCAAGTTCTCCATGACCTTCAGGGTAAGCGGGTTTGATTGCTGTTTACGATCAAGTTCGCTTGTAGGGCTGGGCCTTTAGTTGATTGCGCACGCCATTTCGCTTGGCTTGTCGTTTCCACATGAAGTTCCCGCCCAAGACATACAGGAATCCCGGCATGATGCGCCGCTTGGTCAGTTCCTTCACACGATCGGGAACGCGGTTGCCCTCGTCGAGCGCGGTAACAACCAGCGCCAACGCCTGACGAGCTTTCTTCGTTAGCGCGCCGCCAGCACCCAACGATATGTCTCCCACGGGCTCGAGACGTGCTTGTTTGCAGAACAACTTGAGCATGTTCTGAGCGCCGCCATTCTGCCAGGGATCGACAAAGCCACAATTGACAATGGAGAAGAAGCGGGGGACACGTACCACGTTGCCGTTGGAACGATGGGCAGCAATCTTGTGCAACGCATGAATGGCAGGCGCCGGGAGGCTGTCCACATACAACGGTGTGGATATCACCACCAGGTCAGACTGATCGATGGCCATCACCAACTCCGACATGACGTCTTCGCTGCGTGCAGCTGAGTGCAAGTGGTAGGCATTGCACTCCCACCCCAGTTTCTCCAAGCCGCCTGTCACAGCCCGACCTAGACTAGCTGAACCACCGCGCTCCAATCCTTTGGGACTTCCTACGAGAAGTGTGACGCGCTTTGATTCGCTCATGATCCGACCACCATCCCCAGATTGCGCGCAACAAGGTCCTGTAGATCCTGCGGATCTTCGGAGTCGACGAATCCGACACTCGTTCGTGGCGCAAGCATGTTGATCGCATTTCGCTTCACCAACGTCTCAAACACTTCGCGCTCTTCCCCATCCTGTGCGCCCTCACTCCAGGCAAAGGCAGCCACACTCGGATACGCGTCATACCTCTTTTTGTGATGGGTTTCGCCATGGACGATTCGGAAGTACGGCGAGATGATGGGAATGGATCGATCCACGACTTTCTTCAGCTCGTAGGAGTAGCCGCCAAACATGATTGGCGTCAGATAAATGACGAGATCGCTGCCGACGATGTCTCGAGCAACGTCACGACCGGCATCGTCAATAACACACTCCCCAGGAGTCTTCACCCAACATCCAAAGCATCCGATGCAGGGTGCGATCTTGAGAGCACGTAGCGTTCGCGTCGTACTCTGCCACTCGCGCTGAGCTAGCCAATCCTCCGCGATCCCAATCAGCTGATCGGCGACCACAGCGTCGACCGTACGGCCATCTAGAATGAGTGCCTTCTTTCCCATATCGACACCATGCTAGCTCGAATCTTGCTCCAATCCAACGTGCACCCATGGGTACACGTTGGACAAACGGTCTTTGGCCTAGGATCTCTCTTTCGTGTACCGTCTTGGCATGGCAAGAGGACGCTCTTCATCCATTCGAACACTACGCCTCTCTGGCATCGGCAAGCACTTGGCACTGACGCTG
>SPBW01000234.1 GCA_004525685.1 Candidatus Atribacteria bacterium | reverse complement strand
TGCGATCACGTATGCGCCGAACGCGAACTACAACGGGACGGACACGCTGACCTACGAGATCTGTGACACGGACGGAGAGTGTGACACGGCAGTATTGACGCTGACGGTGATCCCAGTGGACGACCCGCCGGTGGCGAACAATGACACAGCGAGCGTGTCCGAGGACGGAAGTGTGGCGATTGTCGTTGCGGTGAATGACACTGACCTCGACGGAGATCTCGACACAACGTCAGTGAGCGTGTTGGATCCTCCGAGCAATGGAAGAGTGACCGTCGATCAAGGATCCGGCGCCGTAACCTACGAGCCCGACTGGGACTTCAATGGGCAAGACACGTTCACCTACCAGATTTGCGATAGTGTAGGAGCGTGCGATACAGCGACTGTTGTAGTGAATGTAACTCCCATCGACGATCCACTGGCAGCTAACGATGACTCAGCGAGTGTGGCAGAGGATAGCGTCGTTGTCATCACCGTCCTTGCCAACGATGAGGATCCCGATGGCGTGGTAGACTCAACAACGGTTGCGGTTGAATCCCCGCCAACAAATGGAACAGCAGTCGTTGATCCGATTACGGGGACGATCACCTATGAGCCTCATGCCAACTTCAATGGATCGGATAGCTTCACCTACCGAGTCTGCAACACGGAAGGCGAATGCGATACGGCCCGAGTCGTCGTGATTGTCACTTCCGAGAACGACGCACCGCTGGCGATCTGCCAGGAAACGGTCGTTGTCGATGCCGTGGCGACTCCCATCCACCTTCTCGGAGTCGATCCGGACGGTGACCCAGTCACCTATGGGCTGGTCGTAGCGCCGGAGCGTGGAACCATCAGCCAGGTGGACGCAAACGGAACTGTCTACTACTCTTCGCGCGCGTGCACCGAGATCAGTGTCGACATCCATGTTGGCGAAGGTGGTCCGACGGGTTCTCTGGCGGTCCCTCCGGGAGCGACGGTTAGGATCCAAGCAGGCGTAGGTGATCCCAGCACGGTGACTATCGTCCGCCCACCGGCCCATGGTACGGCGAACGTCGATCCTCTCAATGGGACGATCAGCTATACACCGTCGGCCGGGTTCGAAGGGAGCGACGAATTCTCGTACTGGATTTGTTCCGAAGAAGATGATGGGTTCTCAGGCCCCGTCACGATTGTGTTCGAAGTCTGCGATGAGGACGGTGCATGCGACCAGTGCGTCGTCCAGTTCCTCGTTGTGCGAACAGCGGGAGGTGGAGGCGAAGAGGCGTGCGACGTGCGCGTGATCATCTCGGAAGTGGCATGGTCAGGAACTCACGCCGATCCGGATCACGAATGGATTGAGCTACGCAACTTGGAGGACGCTCCGGTCGACCTGGAAGGATGGACTCTCCGGTGGTACCGAGTGAATCCTGAGACCGGCGAGAGAGGACTGTGGAAGGCCATTCCACTATCGGGCCTCCTGTCGCCCTTCGAGCCGGATCCATCAGTCTCCTTTGCGCCGAGCGATGGACAATCCGGAGCCTGGTGGATGCTGCAGGACGGCGAACCCGTCTCCGATTGCTGTCGGATCGAACTCCCTGAATACCTTCTCGTCGAACGTGAGACGGACGACTCAGTCTTCTCAAGAGAAGCGGATCTGATCTACGAGGACACAATGCCCCTCGGACGCATCGCCGACTTCGACGACCGGGGAGAAGTCATCGAACTGATCGACCCGACGGGCTGCATCGTCGATACAGCGAACAGGGAAGAGACAGTACGAGACGGCTGGGCTGCAGGAGCTCTTGTGCCCGCGGCAACCATGGAAAGAACGGATCCGTTCGAACCGGATACTGATGAGAACTGGCATACGAACTTGGGATTGTTGCGCAACGACTGGGATGTTGCCATGGGTTTCCTCCACGGGACGCCGAAACGGCCGAACTCGCCACTTCTCAGTCGCGACGCCGAGGGCCTTAGGGTCGAGCCAACTTCTCATCCTGTGGGCGAGCCGTTTGTGATTCCGTTCGAGGCACGACCGGAATGGCCGGTGGACAGTACAGCATGGCATGTCGTCGTGACTATGCCTGGCAGCGAAGTTGCGATTCCGGTCGAATGGATGATCGAGGAACTGACAACCGGAGAGCCGCAAGTGATCGTTCAGACAAGCATCTTGCCGTTGAATGTGACGCTGTACTTGTGGGTACGCACGCCGACCGGCGATGTGCTGTTTGCGCCGTACCTGCTGTATCCGTACTAGGGCAACTCGGCCTGAGGCCGTGTTGCCTTGAGGAACGGAGGCCATTGCCTGCTTCGCTTCTCGTGGTTGCGGTAGCCTTCAGCCGCGCGTCGGCCGTTATCCGCCACCTACCGGTGGGAATAGGCCGATGCGATCGGCTTCGCTGACGCGAAGCAGACGATCGTGAACGATGCGGCCGTTGACGATCGCCAAATGGACTTCAGCTGCGGGAATGCCAAGCTTGCGGATGAGATCTATCACCGTAGAGGTATCTTCGAGCTGCACATCGAAGGCATCTCCAGCTCGCCGAGTCGGCGCGTACTGAACGAAGGTCGCGTACAGCCGGACCTCAACCCTCACTTTTCGTCCTCGTTGGAGGACATCGGGGCCTCCGAATCTTGATTCGGTGCCCTCGAGCCTTGGCTCGGTGTCCCCGCTTTGTCCTGCGGGGCAAAATACCACTTGTACAGCAGCTGCATGTCATCGGGGAACAGGCCGAGTCGATCGCCGTCCTGGACCGGCGATTCGAGGGTCGCGTAGCGTCCGTTCAGGAACTTGTTGCTGCCGAGTTCATCGTGCGGGATGCCCAGTCGATCCACAATGCTGCCTACGGTGTCCTTAGATTCCCACCCTACGCGAGCAATAGAAGCCGAGCTGGCATCCTGATTTCCGGTGAACCGCCTCAACTTCCCGTAAAGGTGAACTTCGATCATGAGAACTCCCGCAGAATCATCGGTAGCAGAATGGCGGGCGATAGAGCGCCCGCCATTCTGCGCCCCAGGGGAGCGCTAGCTCCCTTGGGCGAACACCTTGTCGATCTCGGCGTCAGCGATGTCCCACACCACGTTGTGCGGCGGCAGTTTCTCGTAGAGCATGAACTCAGGCAGCCGGTCATCGGCTTTCGTAAAGCCCGCCTTGCGGTTGAAGTCGAGTTCGAGTTC
>SPBW01000230.1 GCA_004525685.1 Candidatus Atribacteria bacterium | reverse complement strand
GGCCTTTATTTTCGAATCCACTCATGCTAGACTGAGCCACTGAGGTTGCCGATCATCTCGGCCTTCCCTTTTCTGTTTCCATGGTTACATCTCTGCCCTACGCCGTATACGCCTGTCTGCGCATGCTGAGGATGCTTAAGAGCAATGTGACGACGGCGATGGCGCCCAAGACCGACAACTCGAACGTCAATGCGCTCAAGCCCTGGCCTGTCAGCATGATCTTGCGTAGCGCGGCGTTGGCGTAGGTCAATGGGATGGCGTAGCTGAGTGCGCGCATGGTGCCTGGCATGGTCTCAAGCGGCCAGAAGACGCCACTGAGCATGATGGACGGAATGAGCAAAAACAGCACGAATTGCATCGCTTGGGCTTCGTTCTTGGCGATCGTGGAGATCAGGGTGGCAATGCCTTGCAGGCCGATGGCAAACACGACGATCACGAGAATGACGGCACCGGGATCGCCGACAAATCGAATGTCGAACAACCACAGCGATACCAGGAACAATTCAGCAGCTTGGAAGAGAGCAATCAAGCTGAAGGCCAACGTGTAGCCAAGGGTCACTTGCGCTGCGCTAACGGGTGCAATCAGGATGCGCGTCAGCGTTCCGCCTGTTCGTTCACGAACAACGGCCATCGCCGTCAACATGACGGTAATCAGCGTCATGGCAAAGCCGATGATGCCGGGTGCGGTGAAGTCGAGCATCCGGATTTCGCCTTCGTACAAAGGTCGCACGTCAAGCAGCGATTCGACGGTCACAGACGATTGCTGCGATTCCAGAACCGTCGCAAACGCCGCATCGAATGCAAGCATGATGGCTCCGGCGACGAGCGGATTGGCGTCGTCGATTGATAGGATGGTCAGCGGTCCTGCAACAGGCTCACTCGGCAGAATGGTCACGCCATTGCCTTCGAACTCGACCCTTCGTTCTCCGCTTGAGCGCACGGCTTCGCTGACGACGGCATTGGAGAACGATCTAGGGAACACGAGGGCCGCCCAGGCGCCGTTGCCGACCATCTCCAGCGCTTCTTCTGCATCATCGAGCATGACGATGTCAAAGACATCGCGATCGAGTGCGTCGATGAATGCTGAGGCCAAATCGACGGTCAGCGTGATGCGCCCGACTTCTTGGGTGCGCACCGACGCAAGGCCGTTGTCTTCATTGACGATGGCAATCGTCAGATCGGAATACGAGCCAGAGAATGAGCTGCCATAGATGAGCACAAAGAAGAGCGGCAGGATGACAATCAATGCGAGGGTGCGGCCATCGCGAAGAATGCGTCGGAGAACATTTCGTGCTACCGCCAGACTGGTCATGATGCCACCTGCCCGCGCTCTTGAAGCACGATGAACGCGTCATCTAGATTGGTTGTGCCCGTCTGCGCGAGGATCTCGTCTGGCGCCCCTTCTGTGAGCAGTCGGCCCGCCATCAGGAATCCGACGACGTGGCAACGCTGCGCTTCTTCGACAAGATGTGTGGTGACGACAAGCGTCACATCCTGCTCAGCCAGCGAATTGAAGTAATCCCAGAACGAGCGGCGCAGCTTGGGATCGACACCCGCTGTCGGTTCATCGAGGAACGCCAATCGCGGCTTGTGCAACAGGCTGATGGCCAACGACACGCGCCGTCGCATGCCGCCTGAGAACGACCCGACGCGATCGCGCTTACGATCGGTCAACTGGACGAGTTCGAGTAATTCGCTCGCTCGTTCGCGCACTTGCGCACGCCGCAGGCTGTACAACTGCCCGAAGAACTCAAGATTCTGCATCACGCTCAGATCGTCATACACGGCAAAATCCTGTGGCATGTAGCCCAGTTGCGATCGCACGCGCGTACTTGGCATCTTCCACCCTAGTAGACTGGCCTCGCCCTCGTCAGGGCGTAGCAGGCCGCAGAGCGTGCGAATGAGCGTCGTCTTGCCCGCGCCATTGGGGCCAGCCAGGCCATAGAGCTGACCTTGAGCCACAGACAGGCTTAGCCCATCGAGTGCGGCACGTTTTCCGTACATCTTGCGAAGGCCTTGAGCGTGAATGACGTTTTCGGCAGACATTAGAAGAGATCGGTCTCCATGTACACGGCCAGCGATAATGTCAGCTCTTCGTCACCCGTGCGATATTGGGCACTGCCCACAAGGCTTAGGCCCACGATCCCGAACACCTGCGTCGTCAGGTTGGCGGATGCGATGTGTTCGATGACTGTCGCAGCAGCGTCCGTCCACATGCGGTCAAGCGCTACGCGATACTCAGCGCGCGCCGTCCAGCCATCAGGCAAGCGGCGTGCATAGGCAACCTCGGCTTGAACACTCATCTGTTCGGGATGCAACACGCGCACCTTTGCTTCGGCGCTGGAATCAAACTGCGAAACCGGATCGGGTACCGCCGCATAGCGGGCCTGCACAATGGCGGTGGTGGCAACGCTCAGCTGCGGAAGGATCAGGGCCGAGACACCCACGCGTGCCTGCAGATCGCGCCCGCACAGACGCGTCTCATCACTTGATGAGAGAATGTCTTCCAACGCCAGCAATCCACGCACGCCGAGGTCTTCTCCAAGGATCAGTTCCGTTGAAGCGAGCCGATCGACCAACTGTACGACCTTCTCGTCGTCCGATGGACCGACAACGCCAAGGATTTGCGCGAGATCCAACAATGTCTCGTTGGATACGGGAGCCAGCAGTTCACCCAGATCAAGCAGTGCGTTTTGAATGGCAATCGCTTGCGCTAGCGGTGTCACGTCACGAAAGCGCCCCGTTCCGACGCCTCCGGTAAGGTCGAGTTCGATGCCAGATCGCGTGGATAGGGCAAATCCAATCGCCCCAACACCAAACAGCGCCATCTCATTCGATACATCAGCGGCACCTGCGTCGGCGTTGCCCGCGTCGGCTGTGCCGACGGGGAAGAAGCTGCGCAGGCTGCCTGATCCAAACAAACTCGCTATCCATCCATTGTCGTCAGCGCGGAATTCCGTTCGCACATCGATGTCTTGGCCAAAAGATGGTGAAGAGAACATGGCCGTATAGTCGCCAACGAGACTGGCTGACATCGATCGATTTCGATCGTCGGCATAGGCACCGTCCACCCAGTTAAACGAGCCAAGAACGCTCAGATCAACGATTCGGCTTTCCGGTGGCGCGTAATCACACATAGAAAGCGTCGCTGCCAGT
>SPBW01000205.1 GCA_004525685.1 Candidatus Atribacteria bacterium | reverse complement strand
TACTCAAGAGGTAGTCTGCGGCCGCTCAACGCGCCCGGCGAGTGCCTAAAAATAGTCGGCCAGGAATGTGACAGTCTTCGGAAGATCCTGCCCCTGATAGGTGTCGAGGGATTCGATGTGGCGTGAGGCGATGAGCTGCGCGAAGCTTGAGAAGCCCGAGACCACGCTCGATAGTGCTCCAATGCCACACCGCAGATCTGCACGCTGGCCGCGCTGAACGCGGAGAACGCCCGATGTGATCGTCAGATCCCACACGCCATGATTCCACGGTGCCTGTTCGTCGACAACGTCAACACCCAACGACATGTCCGGTGCATCCATCCGTAGGCCATCAAGCAGGTCCAGCGACACAATTCGAATCATGAATAGGTCGCGAATCGTTGATTTCGCGGGGCGATCTGATAGGTAGGGCCAGAGTTCACGATCCAACGGAAGACAGATACGTAGGGTCGCTACTTGATGGGAAAGCTGGCGCAGATATCGCAGCATCTCTTGAAACACGGCCTCGTCCTCACAAGCGAGCAGATTCGCATGGAACGTTGGCCGATCCTCTCCATCCTTTCGCGTCAGGTCATAGCCCATCAAACCGGCAACGCACTCGTTCCTGAAGAACTTGACCACGCCGCGAGCCGCTGTATCGGTACTCCAAGACAGGATTTGCGTACGACTCTCCCACTCGCGCTGAGTCCGTTGCGCCAGCGTGTAGTGCTCGGCAGCGTACTGGTTATAGAAGGACATCGATGCTTCATCTGGGAAGGGAAGGTCGGTTGCTGTGATTCCAGCACCCAAGCGCTCGGGAACCTTGAGCAGGTTAGGAGAGATCTCGATGATCTGACAGCGTGAAAACTTCTCCCAGCCATAGTGGCGATAGAAGGTCTCGTCAAACGGATCTAATACGCAGACGACCTGTCCCTTCTGCATCATCGTATCCAAGCTGTTTTGGATCATGAAGCGAACGGCTCCCTTGCCGCGTGCATCCAAACGCGAGCAGAGCAATCCGATCCCCCCCATGGGCACAACGCAAGACCGCAACCGCATCTGAAAGTCATACAGCATGAATCCTGCGAGAAGAGCGTCGTCCTCATAGACGCCATAGAGTTCGCATCCGTGCTTCACCGAGGAGGCGAGCCAGCCGTCGGCAGCACCTTGCTCAATAGGACGAAGCGCAAATGCGCTGGTCGCCAGCGGAAGAATCTGTTGAGGATCATCGAGTTGTTTGTACAAGAACATTGGGACCTCCATCCGGGTATTGTACTCATCTCGACTCATGCTGGCGCGCGTGGGTGAAGAGCAAGGACGAATCCATTGCACGTGTCGATGATGAAACGTTGAGGTCCATCGGGCAAACTCTCAGCAAGCATGATGGGCAATCACCGAAGCGAACATGCTGAACGGTTCGTGCTGCAAAGGAGGTTACGCGATGGCCGAGTGGATCATTCGCGGGGGATCTGTTGCAGGTCCGCGAGGTGTCGAGTTTGCTGACGTGGCGATCGAAGCAGGCAAAATCCTTGCTGTAGGACGCGATCTCAACATCACAGCAGAACGGACCATCGATGCGAGTGACCTACTCGTGCTGCCAGGTATTGTTGATGTGCACACGCATCCTGTCTATCTCGACGACTTGGAGAGCTTGCCGATAACTGCGGCCCACGGCGGCATCACGACGGTCATTCACTTTGCCTATGCCAAGCCAGGCGACGGCCTCATGGATACGATCCATCGCTTTCGAGAAGAAGCCGAAGCCGTCTCCATCCTTGACTTCGGGCTCCATGGCGGGCTGTTTGACCCAGCCCATCAGTCTCATGAGATTCCTCTCGCCATCGACGTAGGTGTGACGTCGCACAAGATGTTCATGACCTATGCCAAGCTGGGATGGATGACTGACGATTACCAACTCATGCGAACACTGGATATTCTCGGCCGCGTTGGCGGCATGGGCATGGTCCATGCAGAGAATGGGCTTGCCACCGACTACCTTGAGGACAAGACCAATGCAGCGGGAGAGGATCCACTCGACGTCTTTGTAGCGACCCGCCCCGCAATCCTTGAGGCCGAAGCCATTCATCGAGCCATTGCCATGGCTCAAGTGGCGGGTTGCTCCTTGTACATCCCTCACATGACGGCGCAACTGGGCTTGGAGGTCCTCGGCCGTGCGCGGGCATTAGGGTATCGCGTGTTCGCTGAAACCTGCCCTCAGTACTTGACCTTGACTGAGGCCGCGCTTCGTGAGCAAGGGCCTCTGGTCAAGATCGGTCCCCCTCTGCGTAGTGAGTCTGACAGGCTTGCACTGTGGCAAGGATTGGCGACGGGGCTCCTGGACACGATTGCCAGTGACCATGCGGCCAAGGCGAAGACTCGGGATGATGACTTCTTCGCGGCTGCCTTTGGGTCTCCACAAGCTGAGACGATGCTGCCGTTGGCGTATCACGGCGGTGTGGGGGGCAACCGTCTTTCACTAAAACGACTGGTGCAAGTAATGTGTGAGAATCCTGCACGCATCTTTGGGCTCTATCCGCAGAAAGGTGTGATTCAGCCTGGCAGCGATGCCGACCTGGTACTGTTTGATCCCCATGCGAACGTGCAAATCACTCAAGCTGCGCAGCATTCCAATGCCAGCTACACAGCCTACGAAGGCATGAGTGTTTGCGGAGCGCCTGTGCTCTCTATGCAGAGAGGGGAGATCCTGCTTGAGAACGGAGAGGTTCATACGGATTCCAGGCGAGGGCGATTCTTGAGAACGAAGTGCGGCAATGCCACCATTGCTGATCTAAAGTCACGACAATAGATGGGTCTCAAACCTCAAGGGAGGGCTGTACGATGCCGCGATTGGCAAGCAAGGATGTGCTCAGAGCAGATCAGTTCACGAAGGACGAAATCGCCACCGTCATGGAGCTGGCTCGTGAATACGAGAAGGCTCTCAAGGAAGGGCGAGAGCTCAACGTCATGACTGGACTGGTCCTCTCGACGTTGTTCTATGAACCCAGCACGCGCACGCGCCTGTCGTTTGAAACCGCCATGTTGCGGTTGGGCGGCCAGGTGATTAGTGTGGCAGAAGCCAAGTCAAGTTCAGCCTCCAAGGGTGAATCCTTGCACGACACCATCAAGACCGTCGAAGGCTATGCCGATGTGATCGTCATCAGGCATCCGCAGATCGGAGCTGCCCAGGAAGCGGCGCAAGCGACGGACAGACCGATCCTGAACGCTGGAGACGGTGCGGGGCAACATCCTACGCAGTCTCTGCTTGATCTGTACACGATTCTGAAAGAGAAGGGAACAGCCGATGGTCTGACGATTACGCTTGCCGGCGACCTGAAGAATGGCCGAACCGTGCATTCGCTAGCGCTGCTTCTTGCCAATTTTAGCGTTCGCTTCGTCTTTGCCGCGCCACGGGCATTGCGGATGCCACAAGAGATTCTTGATCAACTAAGAAACAAGGCGATCGCAGTCCAAGAGACCGAGGATCTCGGCGAAGGGCTTGCGCAAAGCGACGTCTGCTACATGACGCGGATTCAACGAGAGCGCTTTGACGATCCCGCTGAATACGATCGACTGAAGGATCTCTATGTGTTAACGCGTGAGCAGGTCGAAGCTGCCAAAGACGGCATCATCATCATGCATCCGCTGCCGCGTGTGAACGAGATTGCTACGGATGTGGACACCTACCCCGGCGCTGCCTATTTCCGTCAATCTGCCAATGGTGTACCTGTGCGGATGGCCTTGCTTGCGCTGGTGACCGGACGCGCCTGATCCTAGGCGTC
>SPBW01000052.1 GCA_004525685.1 Candidatus Atribacteria bacterium | reverse complement strand
TAAGAACCGTTCGAGACGCCAGTCGAGGAGCGATTGCTGAGCACTTGAGAGGCGGCTTGCAGCGAGTCGGCGGCTTTTTTTGCAGCGTGTCATATGCTGTGGCCCCACGACGAGGCGAGGCGCGCCGGTGAGGCGAAAGAACATGGGACAGGATCGTAGCGCACAGCGAGAGCTCATGGTGGCGCAGGATCTTCGTGGGCGCGGTATCCGCGATGATCGCGTACTCGATGCAATGTCAGTAATCCCTCGTCACCAGTTTGTCTTACCTGAGGATCGCGACAATGCCTATATTGATGCGCCGCTACCCATTCCAGACGATCAGA
The DNA here is from genome assembly GCA_004525685.1 of Candidatus Atribacteria bacterium. Classification (GTDB taxonomy): domain Bacteria; phylum Bipolaricaulota; class Bipolaricaulia; order UBA7950; family UBA9294; genus SPBW01. The sequence goes on along the minus strand of SPBW01000052.1, from coordinate 11,527 downwards.
CAATCTCACAACCCTACATCGTGGCCTTGATGAGCGAAGCCTTGCGACTTAAGGGTGGAGAGCGCGTTCTGGAGATTGGTACGGGTTCTGGATATCAGACTGCTGTGCTCGCCGAGCTGCAGGCTCAGATCTGGACGATGGAGTCCTCAACGATTCTCGCAAGACAGTCCAAGCGTCGTCTTGAACGTCTTGGATACGACTCGATTCACTTCATTCAGTCTGACGGCACACTAGGACTTCCCTCACAAGCTCCGTTCGATCGCATTCTGGCCACGGGCAGTCTTCCAGAAGTTCCGATTGAACTGCTCCATCAGCTTGCAGAAGGCGGCGTCTTCGTAGGACCGGTTGGTGATTGGGACGGCCAACAGCTGGTGCGAATTGTGTACCATACGAATCAGTTTGAGCGCGAAGTGCTGTGCCACTGTCGATTCGTGCCGCTGATCGGCGCGCAAGGGTGGCCGTACTAGATCAAGCTCACAAGAACCAGGAGGAACGACCATGACCATCATCGATCTACGAAGCGATACTGTAACCCTTCCTACCCAGGCCATGCGCGATGTGATGGCCAGTGCTCCTGTGGGCGATGATGTCTATGGTGAGGATCCTTCTGTCAACCTGCTCGAAGATGACATGGCAAAGACGCTCGGCAAAGAGGCTGGATTGTTCATTGCTTCGGGAACAATGGGTAACCTGGTTGCCCTGCTCGCCCATGCAGGACGTGGCGATGAGGTCATTCTTGGCGATCTCTCGCACACCTTCCTCTATGAGGGTGGCGGCGTCTCTGCGCTGGGAAGCATTCATCCTCACCAGTTGCCCAACGAGGTCGATGGAACGCTCGATCCTAGACGTATCCAACTTGCGCTCCGAAACCCCGATGATCCGCATGCACCGCGTACACGAATGATCGTGCTGGAGAACACACACAATCGCTGTGGCGGCATTGCCCTAACTGCCCAGTATTGCAATCAAGTGGCGCAGATTGCTGGAGAGAATGGCCTCATCATGCATTTGGATGGCGCGCGGCTGTTCAACGCAGCCATTGCGCTGGGTTGCGCGATTACTGATCTGACCCATCCATTTGATTCAGTAACCGTTTGCCTATCCAAGGGGCTAGGAGCGCCTGTCGGTTCCGTGTTGTGCGGATCTCGCGCATTCATCCATGAAGCCCATCGCATGCGCAAGCTCGTTGGAGGAGGCATGAGGCAAGCAGGGATTCTGGCAGCAGCAGGACTGTATGCGCTGGACCATCATGTGGAGCGGCTGGCGGAAGATCACAAGAACGCCGCGACTCTTGCTCGCGGCATTTCACAGATCGATGGGTTGCATTGCCCTCAAGCGGAAGTTCCAGCGACAGGGGCCTGGACCAATCTCGTGTACTTCTCAGTCGACGGGGCCGCTATCGGTCGCCCACAGCTGGATGCAATCGAATTGTCCAAGCGTCTAAAAGCCCAAGGGGTCCTCGCTCACGCGCTCGGCAGCGATGGCAAGAAGATCCGCATGGTGACCCATCTGAATATCGATTCCTCAGACATCGAGGCCACACTGGCTACGCTTCGGTCTTGTCTCTCTGGGACGTAAGTCCCACTTCTCCCTGAAACAGGTCGGTTGAGAACACCTTCGGTGCGCTACGAAACGGTGTTCATACCACCTATCGTCATGCTACCGGGTGGATGAAGGGCTCCCAGAGTGTTTGGGTGGACCCCTCAGCCCCCTGCTCATCGGCCTTACTAGAGGGGGAAGCGATGAAACGGCTACTGTCTGTACTCTTAGGTTTACTCTTATTGGGCATCACGGGCATCGCGGGGCCGCTTGAACTGGGCTTCGGGGTCGGACCATCATTCTCATCTCTGGATTCATTCAATGAATCGGTCGGTGTGTTCAATGCGCTGATCAGCCATTTGAATGAAACCTTCGACGTCCATCCCGATGTCTCCGGTACGGTCGTTCCCATGCCTTCCATGGGCACAGGAATGATTCTGTCCGCAGGCGAGGAATACCGGCTAACGAACTGGTTTGCGCTTGGAGCACATGTTGAATACATGGGCTCATCCAGTTCCACGACTGGATCCTATCAAGGAAGCGACATCTCTCAGATTGATGTGGCGTACAACGCGCACATTCTTGGCCTCGTGCTAGGCGGGGACGTCACGTTCGTTGATTTGGGTCTGCGCTTGGGGGCTATTGGCGGTGTCGGTTACTTCCACACGATTCTTGACCGGAAGGTCGTTTTCGAGATCCCGTCAGAGTATCCAGATGTGATTGCTGGGCTGCCTGCAGAAGGAGAAGGCCGCTACACGGGCGGAACATTCGGATTAGAGGCAGGAATCACTCTCTCTTATCCCCTTTTCGATTGGCTCACCATCGGTACCCAGGTGATCTACCGTACGGCTGATGTTGACTCGCTTAAGACTGCTCAGGGCGTAGCACTAGATCTCAATGGTGACGGACAAAGTGAGTCGGTGAATCTAAGCGGTCTGGCTGTGGAGTTTACGTTCTCAATCAATATTGACCTCTCCCTTGATGGAGGAAAGGAGTCACTGCAATGAAGCGGCGAAGACTGGTTTGCCTTCCGGCACTGTTGTGCCTAATCGCGGTATCGATCTCAGGATGTTTCGAACTTCGGCTCACGGATCCTCAAGCAATGTTCACGGCTTCGGAGAGCCAACACACCATTCCATTCACGGCCAGTTTCGATGCGACGCTCTCCTATAATCCAGAAGGCGAGATCGTATCTTACTTATGGACGTTCGGTGATGGCGGGACGGATTCTGGCCCTGTCGTCGATCACGTGTACGAGCAGAATGGTGTCTATGAGGTCGTTCTTACGATCTTCGATTCTGAAGGAAAAACGGCGACGACAAGGACACATATCGAAGCACTGAACCCGCTGCCGACAGCAGAATTCACCTACACACCTAGAAGCACGATGGAGAATCAGCCTGTCGTGAGTGCCTCTGAAGAGATCACGTTCGACGGGGCGGAATCCTTCGATGATGAAGAAGTTGTCTCCTACGAATGGTATTTCGGAGATACCCAGACGGCCACAGGGCAGGTCGTCAAGCATGAATACCTCTACCCAGGGACCTACAACGTGGTTCTGACAGTCACAGACAATGATGGCGGAACGATGCAGTGTGTCCAGCAGGTCTGCGTCATCGGCGGCACGCCTTGCAACGCCGACATCACAGGAGACATCCCATGGTCATGTCAGTAAACAAAGTGAGAAGGCTCATTGTTCTGGCCGTGGTTGTGGCCCCGTTGTTCCTCTCAGGCTGCGTGTTGGAACAGATCCTGGATGACATCGTCAATGAGCATCCTCATGCCGTCATCGAGGCGTCCCCTCGAGAGGGATGTGCGCCTCTGGATGTGCAGTTCAATGCACAGTATTCGCGTGATGACAGCATGATTGTCGAGTATCACTGGAGTTTCGGCGATCCGATGAGCACGCAATCGGCATTGGAAACCGCGCCGACACACCGTTTCACCCAACCGGGAACGTACCTGGTGAAGTTGACAGTTATTGATGATGAGGGAGAGGCAGATACGCAGCAGATCGCCATCGTCGTGACAGATGCGCCTCCTATCGCTCAGGCCTCGGTGAGCAACGACTCCCCCTTTCCGGGAGACGCTGTCGTGTTCACAGCCTCGGGATCCTATGATCTTCAAGGCGAGATTGTCGCGTACAACTGGGAATTCGGAGACGGGAAGACGGGAACTGGAGCGACGGCGCAGCACACCTATATTCAGGGTGGGTACTATGTTGTGACCCTTACGGTAACAGACGAGTCCGGCGAAATGGCTCAGACGCATTTAGGGATGAACGTGCTGCCTGGTCAAAGCCAGTGCGGAGAAGACTCCACGGCATGCGGAAGCGACTTCCAACCCTTGGCCATCATTACCAGCAACTACTTCTCTTGTACCTCCAACGCCCAGGTGGGCGATGACATTGCGCTCGATGGATCGGCATCACGTCCTGCGGTCGGGGCGATGGTCTCGTATCACTGGGATTTTGGGGACGGGAGCACAGGATCGGGCGCGTTGGTTTCACATGTGTACAGCACGCCGTGGACCTATGTCATCAAACTGACAGTGGTTGATGAAGGTGGCGGTATCGGCACGGCGACGGGATCGATTTCCATCGGCGGCGCGAGCTGCTATTAGTGAGATAGAGATGCGATAGACAGCGGGGACTCGGTTGCGAGCCCCCGCTGTTCTCCTTTGTGCGACGTGCCTGCACCATCGGACGGTCGCGGCCGCTTCGCTTAGCGTGCGTCGTGCATGAAGGGGAAAACCCTAGCCCTGCTCTACGTGCAGATCACGTGTAGCGCGGGGCGCCAAGACCGGGCGCAGGAACTCTCCGGTGTAGGATTCGCGAACCTCTATGATGTCCTCAGGCGTTCCAGTGGCGATGACTAAGCCGCCGCCGTCGCCTCCCTCTGGCCCCAAATCGATAATCCAATCAGCTGTCTTGATAACATCGAGGTTGTGCTCAATCACGATGGCTGTGTTGCCCGTATCGACCAGCCGGTGCAGCACCTCGAGCAGCTTATGCACGTCAGCGGCATGCAAGCCAGTTGTTGGCTCATCGAGGATGTAGAGTGTCTTCCCCGTGGAGCGCTTGGAGAGTTCTTTGGCGAGTTTGATGCGCTGCGCTTCGCCGCCTGATAGCTCGGTGGCAGGTTGCCCGAGCGTGACGTAGGTTAGCCCGACGTCATACAGGGTCTCCAATCGGCTCTTGATTGAGGGAACATTCTCAAAGAACTTGAGTGCTTCTTCCACAGACATGGCAAGAACATCAGCGATCGATTTCCCTTTGTAGCGAACCTGGAGTGTTTCCCGGTTGTATCGTGTTGCTTTGCAGACCTCGCATGGAACGTAGATGTCGGGCAGGAAGTGCATCTCAATCTTCTCGCGCCCCTGCCCTTGGCACGATTCGCATCGTCCACCCTTGACGTTGAAGCTAAATCGGCCTGAGGCGTATCCGCGCAGCCGAGCATCCGGCGTCTTGGCGAACAGGGAGCGAATGTCGTCGAACACCTTGGTGTAGGTGGCGGGATTGGATCGCGGTGTGCGGCCGATAGGAGATTGATCGATCTCGATGACCTTGTCGATGTGCCCAATGCCTGTGATCTCAGCATGAGCTCCGGCTCTGCGCGCAGCCAGGTGCAATTCATGGGCGACACCGTTGTAGAGGACATCTTCCACGAGCGTGCTCTTGCCAGATCCAGACACACCGGTGACGCACACGAACTTGCCTAACGGGAACGTCACGTCAATCCCTCGAAGGTTGTGCTCCGACGCACCGAGCACCTTCAGTGAATGACCGTTGCCTTGTCGTCGGATCATGGGGATGGGGATGGACAACCGACCTGACATGTACTGCCCAGTGATTGATTCTGGATTGGCCTCGACTTCTTCTGGCGTACCCGACACAACTACTCGACCGCCATGAATGCCTGCTCCAGGCCCAAGATCGAGAACGAAATCGGACTCACGCATCGTTTCTTCATCATGTTCTACCACGATGACGGTGTTCCCAAGGTCGCGCAATCCTTTGAGCGTCTTCAGGAGCTTTCTGTTGTCGCGCTGATGGAGCCCGATCGAAGGTTCGTCAAGCACGTAGAGGACACCGGTCAGTTGACTGCCAATCTGTGTAGCGAGACGGATGCGCTGCGCCTCTCCGCCTGCCAACGTCCCTGCTTGGCGATCCAGCGTCAGGTAATCCAATCCTACAGACACCATGAATCCTAGCCGCGCGTTGATCTCCTTTAGGATCTGGACGGATATCAATTCCTCGCGCGTGGATAGAGACAGGTTCTCAAAGAATGTCAGAGCCGCGTGAATGGACAGCGTGGTCACTTCGTTGATGTTGAGTCCATCCACAGTCACAGCCAGGATCTCTGGCTTCAGCCTCGCACCATGACATTCGGGGCATGGCAGTGTCGATAGATACTGCTCCAGCTCCTTGCGCCAATGATCGGATGAGGTATCTTGATACCACCGCTCCATCGCCGGAACCATCCCGCGGAACGGACGCTCGACTGTGCGTTCGTATCCAGACGGAGACTTGTAGTGGAATGACAGTTTCTTTTCTCCCGTTCCGTACAGGATGACGTCAAGCTTCTTCTTGGTGATCTCTCCCAGCGGTTGTTCAGGTCCAATGTTCAGCATGTCGGCCAGCGCAGACATCTGTGACTTGTACCATGCGCTGGTCGAATTGGCGAACGGAATGATACCGCCATTCATCACCCCAAACCGGGGATCGATGATCGATTCGGGATCGATTTCCTTGCGATAGCCAAGGCCACTGCACACGGGGCACGCGCCGAAAGGACTGTTGAACGAAAACATACGAGGGGAGAGCTCTTCGTAGCTGATACTGCAGTTGATGCACGCGTAGTGCTCGGAATAGAGATGCTCTCCGTCGCCCTCTACGGCTACGTTGACCAGACCTCCGCCGTGCTTCAGTCCTGCTTCGATCGACTCAGCGATGCGCGAGCGCTTGGCCGATTCTACGACCATACGATCGACAACGATCTCGATGGTGTGTTTCTGCTGCTTGGCCAACTCAATCTCTTCGTACAAGGTGCGCACGACACCGTCAACACGTACGCGGCTGAAGCCCTCCTGCCTGATCTCATCAAACGTCTTCTTGTATTCGCCTTTTCTGCCGCGAACGATGGGGGCCATGATCTGTATCTTCGTCCCCTGGGGCAATCCCATCACCATGTCGATAATCTGCTCAGCCGACTGCTGGGAGATAGGATCCCCGCAGTGGGGGCAATGAGGATGCCCGATGCGGGCATACAACAGTCGCAGATAGTCGTAGATTTCTGTAACCGTACCGACCGTGGATCGAGGGTTGTGCGAACGCGTCTTCTGGTCAATAGAAATGGCGGGCGACAGGCCTTCAATCAAGTCGACGTCTGGCTTTTCCATCTGTCCGAGAAACTGGCGGGCATAGGCAGACAGCGACTCTACGTAGCGCCTTTGGCCCTCCGCATAGATCGTGTCGAATGCCAGCGAACTCTTGCCTGAGCCCGAGATGCCGGTGATGACGATCAGCTTGTCGCGCGGCAGGTCAATGTCGATGTTCTTGAGATTGTGTTCTCGTGCTCCCTTGATGTGGATGACGCTCATAGGGCCTTCTTCAGTTTCCTGATTTCATCGCGCAACGTCGCTGCCAGTTCGAATTCCAATCGATCGGCTGCCGTATGCATCTTGTCTTCGAGATCTCTGATGAGATCGAGTGCCTCTTCTTTTGACTGCGGTTGTGGAAGCTCGCGAATCTCTTGTTCCTGTGCCTTCACACCACGCAACGACTGAACAATGTCGGTAATGTCTCGCTGCACCGTCCTGGGGATGATGCCATGTTCTTCGTTGTACCTGAGCTGAATGGCTCGGCGTCGATTGGTCTCGCTCACAGCATAGCGGATGGAGTCTGTTTGCTTGTCTGCATAGAGAAGTACTCTGCCACGTATGTTGCGCGCTGCGCGTCCTATGGTCTGTATGAGCGACGTGCCCGACCGCAAGAAGCCTTCCTTGTCGGCATCGAGCACGGCGACCAGGGATACCTCAGGCAGATCGAGCCCTTCGCGCAACAGGTTGATGCCAACCAGAACATCGAACTTCCCCAGCCTGAGGTCGCGGAGAATGTCGATGCGATCGAGCGTATCGACCTCGGAGTGTAGATATCGCGCTCGCACACCCATTTCTACCAAGTACTCGGTCAGATCCTCGGCCATGCGTTTGGTAAGCGTGGTAATCAGTACGCGCTCAGAGCGTTCGATTACAGTGCGCACCTCTCCCAGCAGATGATCGACCTGCCCCTTGACAGGATGAATAGACACCTCGGGATCGATCACTCCTGTTGGGCGAATCAGTTGCTGAACGATTTGCTGAGAGTGTTCATATTCGTACGGCCCGGGCGTGGCAGACATCATGACAACCTGGCTGATCCTTTCCTCGAACTCGATGAACGTGAGTGGGCGATTGTCCAGAGCAGATGGCATGCGGAAGCCATAGTCCACCAAGGTTGTCTTGCGTGAGCGATCCCCGTGATACATGCCGCGGATCTGAGGCACGGTCTGGTGCGACTCGTCAATCACGAGAAGGAAGTCCGATGGGAAGTAGTCGATCAACACAGACGGAGGCTGCCCTTCTCGCCGGCCATCGAGATGGCGAGAGTAGTTCTCGATGCCTGAGCAGTACCCCATCTCCTGAATCATCTCGATGTCATACCGTGTTCGTTGTTCGATTCGCTGTGCCTCAAGCAGACGCCCCGTCTCCTTGAACTGCTTCAATCGTTCCTCTAATTCGGCGCTGATCAAACCGACGGCCGCGTCCAGTCTCTCCGTAGGCGTGATGAAGTGGGAAGCGGGGTAGATGTGGATATCCTCGGTCTCGCGGATGGGGTGACCTGTGATGGGGTCGAGAATCGCGATGCGGTCAATCCGATCGCCGAAGAACTCCAGCCGGATGACCTTCTCTTCGTAGGCGGGGATGATCTCCAACGTGTCGCCGCGAGCTCGAAACGTTCCGCGTTCGAATCCAATCTCGTTTCGCGAGTATTGCAGTTGAATCATCGATCGCATGATGTCGTCACGATCACGGATCTCGCCGCAAGATAACCTAAGCGACATGTCGTGATAGTTGTCTGGTGAGCCAAGACCATAGATGCAGGAGACCGACGCGACGATGATGACATCGCGTCGTTCAAAGAGTGATGATGTGGCTGCATGTCGCAGTCGGTCGATCTCGTCATTGATCGACGAATCCTTCTCGATATACGTGTCTGTCTGAGGCATATAGGCTTCAGGTTGATAGTAGTCGTAGTACGAGACGAAGTAATGCACGGCGTTGTCAGGGAACAGCTCCCGTAGCTCGCCACACAGCTGGGCAGTGAGTGTCTTGTTGTGAGCGATGATGAGCGTGGGGCGCTGCATCTGTTGGATGACATTGGCAATAGTAAACGTCTTGCCGGTTCCTGTTGCGCCCAATAGCGTCTGGAATCGATGTTTGGCCTTGAGTCCCTTGACCAGTGCATCGATGGCGTCAGGCTGATCGCCACATGGCGTGAGCTTGCTAGAAAGTTGGAACCCGGCTCTCTCGCCGGCTTTTGGAAGGCTCATCCTAGTGTAGAGTCTACTTGGACGCGAAGGTTGGATCAACGAAGCAATCCCGCCCTTTTGAGGGCGGCTATCTTCGAATAGTGAACCCAGCGAAAGCGTCGGTAGGCTCGCTCCAACTGGCATCGACCCAAGTCACATTCGCCAACTCGGGACCCTTGTGTAGCCACTGCAGTAGCCTTTCCAGCGCATCGCGATTTCCTTCAGCAATGACGTGAACCGATCCATCGGGGCGATTTTCTACGTGCCCTGTGAGGCCCAGCGCTTGAGCTTGACGTTGTGCGCTGTAACGGAAGAACACGCCTTGAACGAGCCCATGAACCTCGGCTTCGAGTCGGATCATCAGAGCGCCTCCAGTGGCGTGAGTGTAGTCAGGGTTCATATTCTTTGAAAGGTCTGCTTGCACTTGGCCGCGCTGATGCCGATGATGCAGGCAACTGGAACTGAGGCAAGGAGGCCGAACATGTCCTATCGATTTCCATCCGATGAATGGATCAAAGAGCTGTCCCGATTGCTGAACGAATCTGAGTCCTACGAGAGTTCAGCTGCGAATTGGGAGGGAGACTTCATGTTTGAGATTCAGCCGGATGGCGCGTTCAGCGAATCGGCCTATCTATTCCTGGGACTTCATCATGGCAAGAGTCCAGACGCCGCGCTCCTCTCGTCTGCAGATGAGAGAGAAGCTGCCTATCGAGTCAGCGCGCCGTATGGGACGTGGAGAAAAGTCATCGACGGCGAACTCGATCCGATCCAGGGGATGATGATGCGCAAGCTCAAGCTCCAAGGGGATTTGATGAAGATCATGCGCTATCCCAAAGCAGCCAAGGAAATCGTGTCATGTTGCGCACTGGTCCCGACACAGTGGCCGCAAGGATAGGAGGTCATCGTGTGGACGTTCGTTTCTCCCCGCATCGTCTTTGGTGAAGACGCGCTCGATACGCTTTCCGACATCCGTGGCAAACGGGCACTCGTTGTCACAGATCCTGGCATTGTGGCATGTGGCTTGGTCGCACCGGTGCTTGAGCGATTGGCATCGGCACATCTGAAGGTTCACATGTTCTCAGATGTCGAGGCAAACCCCGAAATACCGACGGTGCTACTTGGAGCCAAGGTGGCTCTAGAGTTTGCACCGGATTGGATTGTTGCCGTAGGCGGTGGATCACCTCTGGATGCAGCCAAGGCGATTTGGGTGCTGTACGAGCGCCCAGACCTTCAACCCGCAGAGATCAGTCCCTTCATTGACCTCGGCCTTCGCAACAAGGCCCGGCTGATCACGATTCCCACCACCAGCGGTACGGGCGCCGATGTAACGTGGGCGATTGTTCTGTCTGATCCTATCGAGAAGCGCAAGGTGGGCTTGGGAAACTGGGAGAATGTGCCTGACATCGCACTCGTCGATCCGTCCATGGCTTCGGGCATGCCGAGGCAACTGACTGTAGACACGGGAATGGACGCCTTGACGCACGCCATTGAGGGCTATATCAGCACGTGGCACACGGATATGACTGACGGGCTTTGCGCGCACGCAGCTGCCCAGGTGTTCGAGTTCCTGCCTCGTGCTGTGACAGACGGCGCAGACTTGGAAGCGCGCACCCACATGCATCACGCAGCAACAAGCGCAGGGTTGGGGTTTGGCAACTCGATGGCCTCGATGGCGCATGCCATGGGCCATGCGCTTGGGGCCACACTCGGGCTCCCCCATGGGCGCGCAGTCAGCCTGTGTCTGCCCTATACGCTTGAGTTTTCTGCACGGCAATCACCGCAGCGGATCGCCCAGCTTGCCCAACGGTTGGGTGTTTCATCAGCGAATGGTGAAACGGCCGCACGTACGCTAGCGCAAGCCGTTCGCAATCTCGCAAGCGCCATGGGCAACCCGCTTTCTCTTGGCGAAGCAGGGATTTCAAAGGATTCGTTCGAGTTGTGTCTCGACAAACTTGTTGCCGACGCCGAGAATGACACGCAAATGATCACGTCGAGCCGTTCGCCGTCATCTGGAGAGCTTCGAAAGCTCTTCGAGGCAGTGTATGACGGGTGTTCCGTTGGGTTCTAAATCGACGATGCGGTTGCTCCACGTGGATCTGTCCAACGCGACGCTCTCTGAGATCACACTTGAACCGAAGCTCGTGAAGCGGTATCTAGGCGGGAGTGGGCTGGCTGCTGCGCTGGTTGCTGCCAAGAACGTCTCAGACATCGATCCCCTCGGACCTGACAACACGCTCATCTGGATGACGAGCCCCATTGTGGGTACAGACATTCCATCAGCTGGCCGATTCAGTGTTTGTGCGATCTCGCCGCTGACAGGCGTATGGGGTGAGTCAAACAGCGGCGGCTTCTTCGGGCCGCAACTGCGCTTTGCCGGATTTGATGGGATTGAGATCATCGGATGCTCACCCACACCC
>SPBW01000263.1 GCA_004525685.1 Candidatus Atribacteria bacterium | reverse complement strand
TGAGTGCCTATGCAACCGATGGCTGCAGTACGGCCTAGTTTGACTTGTGGCACAAGAATCCGGGGGTCGCGCCCTGCACGCGCCCACCGGGTTCTTGTATCGCTCTGGCTAGTAGTTCTTGTTGCTTTGGGGACCATCTCAACTGCTTCATTTGGGGGCTCGGACTCACCGAGCGGCTTGGATGGAATGGACACGGAGACGCTGGAACAGTGGCTTCGCCTTGCCTATGTCGAAACGGACGAGCGGGCGGGATTTGGGGATTTTCCGGTTGAGCTTCTCGCTGAACCGACACTCTATACAACCAGTGGAGCCGTCGCGATTCTCACGGCCCTTGATGTTCCAATTCGAGATATCCTAGCCATCGCAACTTGGATTGGATCATTGAGAACGGAAGCTGGATTCTACGATGACCCAAGCGAGGGTGCGCCCCTTCTCTTCGAGACGCTGTGGGCCTTGTCCGCTCTTCGAGATCTTGACGCCCTGTCCACTAATTCCCCGGTGACTGTCGCTTCGTTGCTCGATCTAATCGAAAGCGATGGGCTTGCATCACCAGGGGGGGAACAAGAGCCAACACTCCCTCAGCGCTTGCATGAAGCATGGCAAATAGTTCGTTGTCTAGGAGCCCTTGGCGTTCTCCAAAGCGACGCGGTTCATGTGGCTCTTCAGCCAACCGTCGATCGATGCCTGCAACTACTTGAGGAGCAGAAGGGAGACTTTTCCGAATGCCAGCCGTGGGCTGACGACGAAACACACGATCTTCTTTGGACGGCAACTCGTATCCTCTGCGCCATTGATCCTGGCAGTCTACCGGAAGTCGGTGCTAGACTGCTCGAGAAACAAGTGGGCTCGATCGAAGACGTGCCTACTGACTTTATAGGATCGATTCTCATCAGCGAGCTTCTGGACGTAGCGGAGAGCTACTACGCTTGGAGCGTGATTCCGGAAGATACCGTATTCGCCGTTCGGAGCTATCTTGTCGATCACGTCCTCCCAACCCTTGAACCCTTTGGAGCGTTTGGGTGGACAAGGGCATGGGGAACCTGGCTCGACCCGCAGATGAATATTGAATACGTAGGGTTGTACGCCCGCATTGGGGAGTCTCTCCCATACGCCAGCCGAATCTTGGACGCTTTCGATGCGGCCCGCATCGATTCCGGATGGGTACGAATGGCCATGGCTGTACCGCATCCTGACTACACCTACTTCGGACTCACCTTGAGTCAGTCGACTGAAGCAACATTCTTCTCCGAGGAGAAGATCAATCAGGGCGCATTGACAACCCTCGCGGATCCCGAATCCGATGTCCAGGATCTTCTCTACGCTGTGCGCATTCTCAAGGATTCCCAACGGTATGGTGTAGATGAGAAGGAGCTGGTGGCTTCGCGGGTCCATAGGATGTGGGAATCAGAACTTACCGAAGGGGTCTACTGGCTCGTGCGTTTGGTCCTTGAGTCCGAGATCGCACCCAATGAGTCCATAGCCGGAGTGCTTGAAGAGCGTGCGCAGCAAGATGCCTCAGCGGTCTCGGAGAATCGGATCATGCTCGTGCTGCGAGAGATGGCCTGGTTGCAGAGCATTCTTGATGAAGAGTGGTTGGATCCAGAGGCGATCGCTCAAGCTGTGCTTGATCTTCAGAGCCCTCAAGGAGGTTTCCTTGGGCGGACGGATGCTCCCTATCCCGACCTGTTTGCCACGTTGTGTGCCATAGAGACACTCGAAGCATTGGGCAAGCTCGATCTCGTGTCAGCCAGTCAGTGCCTCAATTGGGTTGAGGGCTGCTATTCCGGTCCAGGTTATCTGCTCGGCAACCCCTTGGATGTTCCAGCCGATGAGGAGGGGTATGTCGATCTCTACTCAACCTACATGGCCGTGAGGATCATGGAGATTCTTGCAGCGTCTGGTAGCTGACCCTCCGATACACCCGAACTAGCCCCCAGGGAGCCCATCGCCCCACTTGCTTGCAGTCCATGAACGCTTGACCACACTGCGAACAACAGCCGAAACCCTCCGAACCTGCTGCGAACCCCAACATAGGCAAGCAGTTAACCATGAAGCGCATGAAGCTCTTGAAGGGAAAACCACACCTGTGATTGGGTAGAATTGGATGCTTTGGACCTTGTCAATCGGGATCGCCATGAGCCAGCACGTGAACAATAGCCGGGGTCAGATCTTGATTCTTAGGGTCTTTCTCTAGCGAAATGCGGAGCCGCTAGCAGCAACATGCCTTGCCCCTCTTGGATAACAGGCGTTGTTCAACGCGAAGACTGACGCCCTAAGGTGCTGTATTCTCTCCTCGCAGTACTGGAGCACCAAGGAGGCCGCATGTCCGAGCGAAGAAGACGACGCATTCAGTTCGTGTCTGATGCTTTGGTTCAAGAGATTGTCGATGGCATCAAGACGGCCAGTGTGGTCGATCTGGGCGATGTCGATGTCGCCGACGGCGACTACGACGATCCTCTTGTGGTCGGCGAATTCTACGATGTCTATGACAGCGCACTGAACGTCAAAGCCACCATCCGCATTGTCGCCATGGAACTCTGTCGTTGGGACGCCATTCCGCAGCGTCTGTGGCGTGGCGAAGGCAATGTCGATGCCGACGAATTCAAAGCCGACCATATCGACTACTTCGAGAACCCCACAGATGATTTCGAGTTTGTCGCATATTACTTCGAGGCAGTCTAGCCAAGGCGCGAGCAGAGTTCTACGACCAACGTACTTACAAAGGGCTATCTCTCGCGGAGGCGCAGAGGCGCGGAGAAGAGAAAATTCACAGAAAGGGTTAACTGCCCACCCGAAATGCCTAACAAGAAGAATTGTCTCTCGCCAAG
>SPBW01000047.1 GCA_004525685.1 Candidatus Atribacteria bacterium | reverse complement strand
TCGAGCAGATGCTCGATCGCACATCTTCCACCAATACACTGTCCGTGTTCTGGATGGCAAGCGCGATGCTCTGGCAAGGTTCCTGAGCGACGCGGGTATTGGGACGATGATCTACTACCCCGTCCCTCTTCATCTGCAGGAGTGCTTCGAGTCTTTGGGCGTTCGCGAGGGACAATTACCACAGGCCGAGCTAGCGAGCCATGAAGTCCTTTCTCTTCCGATATTCCCGGAATTGCAGGACGAGGAGAGACGTGCCGTGACTGCACAACTTGCTGCGTTTCTGGGCGCTGGCTAGGTCGATCAAAATTGAAGCAGGAGGAGTGTGCGTGAACCGTCGAGATAGCGATAGCAAGGGCAATCCTTTGAGTCCGTCTCGTAGCGGAGAGGGCTCGATGGTCACGACGATCATTACCCCGCCGAAGGGGATCACGGGGATCAATCTGCGAGGAATATGGAACTTCCGCGACCTGCTTGTACTCCTCATTTGGCGTGACATCACGATTCGCTACAAACAGACGATCATTGGTGCCTCTTGGGCGGTTCTCCAGCCGTTTCTCACCATGGTTGTCTTCAGTATCTTCTTCGGTCGATTCGCCAATATCCCGTCGGACGGTCTTCCCTATCCCATCTTCAGTTATGCGGGTTTGCTCCCATGGACGTTCTTCGCTGGAGGGATGAAGCGCGCCTCTGACAGTCTGGTAGGCAATTCGAGCTTGATCTCGAAAGTTCACTTCCCTCGGGTCATCCTGCCCATCTCATCTGTTGCCGCTGGCTTGGTGGATTTTGCCGTTGCGTTCGTTGTCCTCTTGGGGATGATGCTCTACTACCAGATTCCCATTTCGCTTGACGTCCTTTGGCTGCCGCTGTTCCTGCTTGTCGCCTTCATCACGGCACTTGGGGCTGGGCTGTGGCTATCCGCGCTCAATGTGAAGTATCGGGATATTCGCTACATGATGGCTTTCCTTACACAATTGTGGCTGTATGCAACACCTGTCATTTATCCGGTGACATTGCTCCGGGGTACGTGGAAACTGCTGGTGAGCCTCAACCCGATGACGGGGGTTGTCGAAGGGAGCCGCTGGGCCGTGCTTGGATCAGGAGTTGCGCCATCAGGGATATTCTGGGCCTCGGTGGCTCTCTCGCTACTGATGTTGGCGACGGGGCTTGTCGTATTCCATCGGATGGAGAGATCGTTTGCCGACATCGTCT
This sequence comes from Candidatus Atribacteria bacterium, assembly GCA_004525685.1. Lineage (GTDB taxonomy): Bacteria > Bipolaricaulota > Bipolaricaulia > UBA7950 > UBA9294 > SPBW01. The sequence goes on along the minus strand of SPBW01000047.1, from coordinate 11,757 downwards.
AGGTGGTTCTTGAAGATGAATGGGAGAGCTGTGCTATGCCCGTAATACGCGTTGACGATCTCGGAAAACGATATCGCCTTGGACAGATGCAGCCATACAAGACCCTGCGAGAGTCGCTGGGGCGTGCCATTTCGTTCCCGATTCGTGCCGCACTTGGCACGCGAGACGACCTAGAGGAACGGCACCAATCGCGAGAGATCCTGTGGGCACTTCGCCATGTTTCGCTTGAAGTCAACCAGGGGGAAGTCGTAGGCATCATTGGCAAGAATGGCTCAGGTAAGTCGACACTTCTTAAGATCTTGGCGCAGATTACGTGGCCTACGGAAGGGCGCGTGGAATTCAAAGGGCACGTGGGCGCCATGCTTGAGGTTGGAACGGGATTCCACCCCGAGCTTACGGGTCGCGAGAATGTCTATCTCAATGGTGCCATTCTTGGAATGAGGAAGGCGGAAATCACCAGACGGTTCGATGAGATTGTCGAATTCTCTGGTGTGGAGAGATTCCTTGATACACCTGTCAAGCGCTACTCGACCGGAATGTATGTCCGGCTGGCCTTCTCTGTGGCCGCGCACTTGGAACCAGACGTTCTGTTGATCGACGAAGTGCTCTCAGTTGGAGACGTAGACTTTCAGAAGAAGTGCTTGGCCATGATCAAGGGATTCCCAGAATCTGGGAGAACAGTGTTGTTCGTGAGCCACAATCTTTGGTCCGTAAGGCAATTGTGCGATCGCATCGTACTTCTTGAAGATGGCCGCATCATCAGCCGGGGGCCAGCCGATGAGGTGGTGGCGAAGTATGTTGGTGAGGGAAGTGGGGGCATCGAGGAAAGTGGAACCCTTGATCCGTTTGCAGTTTCGGTTGTAGGTAAAGGCGTCGGAGGCTACGAGATCATGGCAGTTCGTATCACTGATCGAGATGGGAACCTGGCAAACCGATTTGGGATCTCACAGGGAGCACTCGCCGAGATTACGATGAACGTGAAGACGGCGGGTGTTAGACCACAATTCTCACTTGCGCTGTTCGATGATCATCGCCATCGCGTCTTTGGCTCCCTCAATAACACGGATCCAGCCTATGGCGAAGCGCTAGAGCCTGGGGAGTACATCGTTACGTGTGAGATTCCCGCGGATCTGCTTAACAACGGCTTGTACTCGATCTCACTTATCTGCGGCACGTTGGATGGTCGCGATAGCCAGAGGCTTGAGACGGTCACGAAATTTGAATGCATCGACGATGGAATCCTCCGCGGAGACTACAAAGGGGAATACACAGGTGCTCTGCGCCCGCGCCTGGAGTGGCAGACGCGGAAAGCCGGAACAAGCTGATGTGGATGCGCGTGCAAGGAGAGGGCATGTCTACTCGATCTACGAAGCAGATTCGTGTGACGCGTGTCGCTGGCGCTCCAGATATCGCTCATAATGAGAAGGAGGCGAGTGATACGTGATCTTCCTCCATATCGGACTTCCCAAGACAGGAACGACATTCCTTCAGCAGACTGCGTTTGCATGTTGGCCCAACATCACATATGAGAATGATCTCTGGCTGCCGTATGTCGTTCTGCAGGAAGAGGGAAAGAAGTACTTGATCTCGAATGAGACCTTGACCGGGCGCCCATGGAACCGCAATTCTCTTCAGAACTTGAGTTGGCATCAGGAGATGGAGCGGATTCTGAGCGGATTGAACCGCCTGTTTCCTGAGGCGTCGGTGATGGTGAGTTTTCGCAAGCATGCAGGATTCATCGAATCGCTCTACGCCCAGTACCTTCACGAAGGAGGCACTCGGCGGCTAGAAGATTTCTTCACGCTTGAGGGCGATTCAAGCATCATCTGCGCGCAAGATCTAGATTACAGCAAGATCGTTCAATCGATTGCCTCCCGCTTTGGCGAGCGCGTCTTCGTCTTCACTCTGGAGCAACTGCGTGCGAACCTTGACTGTCTGCTGGTGGGCATGGGTGAGTTCTTTGGTGAATCGCCTCCGGATATTGGCGGACTTGATCTCTCATACCGAAACAGAGGTGTTGGGCATCATCAGGCCAAGCTCCTGCGTCTGCTCAATCACTTGGATCGCAAACCTGGTACTCACCTGAAGCCGTGTGGTCGAATGACGCTGACCAATACCTGGACAAGGGCACTGAGGATAGATCCTCGATCACTCTGTCAGGATCGACTTGCGTGGATCTCGTCGAGGAAGCTCAAGCTGCCTGATGTGCTCAGAGTTGAAGTCGACCGCTATTTTGCTGAGGACTGGAGACACATCGAGGAGCTGGCCTCAAAGCACCTGCTCTGACTCCTTATGAGTTGCCCTTACAGAGATATGGAGCGTGGAGGCTTGAGGGCGAGGCAGCGCAAGTCTCCCTGCTAGGAGAGAGTGGATCGGGAATATGAGACGTCAGACAGGGTTGTTACTGCTGTATCATCGACCTGTATTCGGCAAGGATGCGGCGACCGTGCGCGAGCACATCTCATCATTCTCTGAGCACTCCCGTCTTGAAGTCGTTGCCATAAACACGGCCTTGGGATTTCCTCCGCAGCTCTCTGCGGTTTGCTTTGACGGAATCGTGCTCCATTACTCGTTGTTTGGCTCAGGCTACTATCCGATGTCGCGGGAATTTGTCGACTACCTGGATCTGTGTGGGACGAGCGTCAAGATTGCCTTCTTTCAAGATGAGTACTACTTCTGTCCGAAGCGGTTTGCGTTCATCAAGGAGCATGGAATCGACTGCATCTTCACGCTGTTGGAGGAGCGCTATCACGACATCTATCGGGAGCGCACGGGTGTAGAGAGCATCCATACGACGCTGACGGGCTATGTCGGGACGAAACTCATCGCGATGGGGCAGCGGTATGCCCGTTCTGAGTCTGCCCGAACTGTCGATATTGGTTACCGAGGGCGTGAGTTACTGCCCTACATGGGACAGGCAGCGCGTGAGAAGACGTGGATTGCGCAAGAGTTCAAGCGCCAAGCTGCCGTCGCGGCACCGGATCTTGTACTGGATATTGAGACGAAGGAGTTCAAGCGTCTTTATGGCAAGGACTGGTATCGATTCCTGGGCAACTGTAAAGGCTCTTTGGGTGTAGAGGCTGGCGTGTCTGTGTTTGACCTCGATGGCGAGGTTTATGACGCGTATCTAGAGCTCTCCGCGGCATTCCCGGAGGCAGGCTTTGACTCGATGGTCGAGCGGCTAGGGCCTGTGATGGCTCGCTGGGAAGATCGGATCTTCTATAGGACGATTAGCCCGAGACATTTTGAGGCGGCGGCATTCGGCATCTGTCAGATTCTCTTTGAAGGGTCGTATTCAGGCATCCTGGAGCCCGGGAGGCACTACATCCCATTGAAGAAGGACTTCTCGAATTTCGATGACGTGATGAACGTCTTTCGCTCTGGCAGTGCAAGGCGAGAGCTTGTCCAATCGGCTCGCCGTGAGTTAATCCACTCGGATGACTACACGTATCGCAGATTCATAGAGGAGTTCGATACCATTCTTGAGAGCCACGGACTGAACGCGAGCAGCAAACACTGTTCTGCGAGCGCTGGGCGAAGGCCTGCTTGGGATCATGTCTTGAGGCGCGGTGCGTATCGTTGCAGGTCACTGCCGATCCTATTGCGCCTCTCCTTGATTGGAGTGGCCCGAGCATTCCGCCAATGGACCGAAGCCTCCCGAATCGGGAGAAGTCTCATTGCTCCGCTGATTAGGCCACTCATTCATGCCTACAAGGCGCGTCGACGCGCTGGCTGATCGCTTTTGCTGGACCCAGGTCGAGCGAAGAGCGTGGAAGAACGTGTCAGGCAGCAGGATTTCCAGGAACACAGTGCGGGGTCTTGTGATCGAACACTTGCCCCTCGAATAGACTCGTTCATCGAACTTCAGTATGCTTGGTCGCTTTGACAGGATATGCGACTCCATATGGCGATTCCGTGTCTGGGGGCTTGGCAATTGGATCGATGCGACACAAAAGGGAGCACGTGCATGGAAACTAGCACCTCTAGGCAGCAAGATAGCCTGGCTTTCTGGAACAGCTGGTGTCAATCCTATAACTCGGGCAATGTTGTCCTAAACGAGATCACGCCTGAGGCCTTGGCGAATTACGACCGAGCCTACTTGGCCTACTACCCGTATCTACTGAAGCGCATCGGTGCCGAAGAGATGTTCGGGAAACGAGTTCTTGAAGTTGGACTCGGCTTCGGGACATTGGGGCAGAAGATCGCCGAGACCGGGGCTGATTACTTGGGGATGGACATTGCTGAGAATCAGGTCGATCTGATGAATCATCGGATGCGTGTGGGGGGCTTCTCTGGAAAAGCCATCCAAGCAGATTTCCTGCAATCTGACTTGCCAGACAACGCGTTCGACGTTGTCGTGTCTGTGGGCTGTTTCCACCACACAGGGGATATCGCTCGTTGTGTAGACGAGGCGCACAGGGTTCTTCGGCCCGGAGGAAGCGCGCGAATCATGCTCTATAACCGCTTCTCTCTGAGGCAATGGAAGGATTGGCCATGGAAGACGCTGCGTGCGCTCCTGGGGGTGCCGCCAGAGCTTAGCAGAGAGCAGCGACTTCAATATGATGGCCTCGATGGAGCAGCGGCTCCGATTACGGAGTTCACCTCGATCAGGCAAGCGAAGAGTCTCTTTCGTCGCTTCTCTCGCCTGTCCATTCACAAGGAGAATTGCGATGATCTGGGCTTGGTTGGATCGGTGGTTCTTCAGCGAAAGAAGCTGCTGCGAGTCGTTGGGCCATTGTTGGGGTTGGATTTGTACATCGATGTGACGAAATAGCTGTTCGCGTGGTGAAGGGCACCTCGGCCATCGACATTGGGCATCTCCTGTGATGGCTAGAGTTCAGAATCGCAGGTTGGCCGGGACTGACGGGGTAGGTCGCAGGAGGGGGAGGCATCATGAAGGCGGTACGGGGCGGTATCCTTATGCTCTATAGCAGACCATTTGCCTTCAGAGATGCGGCCACAATCAGAGAGCATATTGGCTCTTTCCGCAGGCACTCACGCTTTGACGTCTGTCCGATCAACACAATCTATGGCTTCCCTCCCACGCTCAGGGACTGGCAATTTGACGTGATTGTCATGCACTACACCCTTTTCGCCAGCGCTCACTACGGGTTAGGTCAGAGATGGCTGGAGTACATTGATGGCTGCAGAGAGAGCTACAAGATTACGTTCTTCCAGGATGAGTATTATGCCTGTCCTACGCGCTTCGCGTTCCTTCGGAACCACAAGATTAACTGCGTCTATACATTGCTTGATGAGGTGTGGGGGCCCAGGGTTTACAGCGATCACACAGGCATCGAGATGGTCGTGCCGACGTTGGCGGGGTATGTCAGCAAGGAAATGCTCCAGGCAGCGCAGAGGTTTGCGCTACCGGATTCGAATCGATCGATTGATATTGGCTATCGCACTCGGCCTCTCTCTCCCTACATGGGCAAGTCTGCGCGGGAGAAGACACACATTGCCGAGGAGACGTTGCGACGGTGCCAGGGGCTTGATCTTGTCCTTGATATCGAAACCGAAGAGCATCATAGACTCTACGGAAAAGCATGGTATCAATTCCTTGGTCAGTGTCGGGCGTGCATCGGAGTGGAGGCGGGGGTCTCCGTGTTCGATCTTGACGGGTCTGTTTACAGCCGGTACCGGGAGTTGCGAGAGCTATACCCGCAGGCATCGTTTGAGGAAATGGTGCGACGGCTTGAGCCGGTCATGTCTCCCGAGGAGGGACGTATCTTCTATCGGACCGTCAGTCCACGGCATTTTGAGGCTGCTGCCTTTGGGATCACTCAGATTCTGTTCGAGGGCAGATACTCAGGCGTCCTCGACGAGGAACGACATTACATCTCACTGAAGAAGGACTTCTCAAACTTCGACGAGGTAATCGCGCGGTTTCGATCGAAGGATGCTCGGAGTGAGATCACCCAAGCCGCTTGGCGGGACCTGATAGACTCAGGTGCGTATTCATACGAGCGTTTCATCAACGGATTTGATCGAGTCCTTGAGAGTTGCGGGCTATCACCAGTGCGGAAGCACGCGTTCTCGAAGCTGATGCTCCGTTCCAATGCGGTTCGACCTGACGTTGTTGCCTCGTTCGTGAGCCGCGTTCTGTTAGAGGTGATGAGGCGATTGTACGGGTGGACGCAGCGGTCGCCATTTGCCAGACGGTTTGTTGTGCCGATCATTCGCCCGGTTATGAAGCCGCTTGTCCGACTGTACAAGAAACGCAGGCAACTCTGAGCGACCGCGCTTCTCTTGTCAGCATTCGGGATGATCTAGACATCACGCGGTGCATTCAAGTACAGTGACAAGGACAGTTCAAATGAGACATCAGCGCTTGTGCATCACCCTGTGAAGCAGAACGAGGCGCGTGAGATCGAATGGGGGTTCGATGAACGACAGGTGGGCGATTGCTTTGCAGGACATTCCTGCATCGAGTCTGAGGTTTGTCTCAGGGATCACAGATCTAGAGACGGATCATCTTTCTTCTAGGGCTGTTCGGGATTCTCGTGGTGAGTTCTCTGGGGTCTTTTCCGAAGGCGAACGCCTTGTGCTGTTTCGCGACCGGCTGGGTGCGCGCAATATCTACTATGCCATCCATCAGAACCAGGTCTTCGTGTCGCCGGACTTGGCATGGGTAGGCGAGTCGATCGGAGCCGATGCAAACTGGGATCTGATTACCCATGACTATCTGCAGTTTCAACTTCCATTTGATGACCAAACCTTCTTCGCGGGTGTTCGCAAGGTGCTGCCCGGCGAGTTCGTGCGTATCGATGCGATGGGATCCTTTGTGCGCGAGAGTTACTGGGCAATTGAGTTCAATGAGCGCCCGTTTCGCGCAGAAGACCTAACAGATCTGATCCGCGATGCTGTGGAGTTCCGCTTGGCCATCATCGCAGAGCGCCCGTTCACTGCCTATCTCTCTGGCGGACTTGACTCCAGTGCCATGACGTTGCTTGCGCGGCCCTCTGAGTGCTTCTCTGGCTTCTACGAAGAAGAGGGCTACTCGGAGATGAACTACATTGACGCTGTGCTTAAGGAAGCTGATAGCGCCATGAAGCATACGCCAGTCCAGATCGCAAAGGAGTCCTTTCAGACGCTGCTTCCGCAGCTTGCCGAGATCCTTCCCGATCCTTGCGCCGGTCTTGGCGTCATTCCGCAGGTGATTGTCGCCAAGGAGGCCGCCGCCCGCGGCTATCGCTTTGCGTTCACTGGCGAGGGCGGGGACGAGGAGTTTCTTGGATACAACTGGAACACGATGGTTCTGGCAATGGCGGCAGCGGCTCGCGGACTGCTGCGGGATCGGTACATGGTTCGCTATGAGCCGATGGTCGAGAAGGTGCTGCGAGATGGGTTGGCAACGTTTACAGGCGGCCTGCTGGCGCGAGGCGACGACGTGCTCTATGCGACCGAGCGCGTGCTTGAGATGTGGGATCGCAGCCAGCCCGTGGAGAACAATATCCATCGAATCAACTTGACCCTCGGATTGCCCGCCATCCTCACTCTCGATGAGCAGGTGGGCCGGTACACCGGTGTTGCTCCCGTGAGTCCGCTCATTGATCACCGCATTGTGGAGTATGCCTGCTCGATTCGTCCGAGCGAGCGTGCCCCCATCCCCAAGCACATGATGAGGGAGGCGCTGAAAGGGATTCTGCCCGAGAAGGTACGTACCCGCTATGAGAAGATGGGCTTCCCCGTGCCCTATACGAGCTGGGAGTGGCCATCGATTGACCGCGTGCTCGCATCTGTCGCGCAGCGTGACAGGATCTCATTCGATGCCGCAAAGCATACGACAATGGATCGTTCGACGTGGGCCCTCTATTCGATCGGTGCCTGGTGCTTGCGGTATCTTGATCGTCCCGCAACGTGATGGCCCAAGCGATGCAGAGCAACAGATTGAAGGGCCGCGGACGCAAGATCCTTGTCTTGTACCGAACCTTGGAATATCCGCTTCGTGCGACGATTGCCGATCACCTGTTCTCATTTAGGCGATGGTCTGATGCCGATTGCATCTACGTGAATGTTGCCAGTCAACCTGTCCCACATGTGCTGGCACGGATGCCGTTTGATTTGATTGTCTTCCACACGACACTTCTCTCCTCGCGAGTGCGTAACAACCGATTTCAGCGGCTCATGTCGCAGCTGGAGTTTCTGTCCGAGAGTCGAGCTGTGAGAATTGCACTACCGCAGGACGAACATGTCTTCACGACCAATCTCTGCGAATTCATAGAGCGGCTAGCAGTGGACAACGTCTTGTCTGTTGCTCCCAAGATCACGTGGCCAGCCATCTACGACACAGTTGATCGGTCCAAAGTGGCCATTCACCAAGTCCTGACGGGGTATTTGGAGCCGCGCACATTGAGGCGAATTGAGCAACTCGCGTCGACGAAGCCCAAGGATCGTGCGATTGACGTGGGCTATCGCGCGCATGGCGTTCGCCACAATCTTGGGTATCACGGGCAATTGAAGATCGAGATCGCCCGTGCCTTCTTGGCTGCAGCGCAGGGCCAGGACCTGCGAACAGATATCTCGACGCAATTCGAGGATACATTCCTTGGCGACTCCTGGTATCAATTTCTGCTGCGATGTCGATATGTCCTTGGAATCGAGGGCGGTGCCAGTTTGCATGATCCGACAGGCGAGATTTCTCGTTGCGTGCAGCGATATGTTGCCGAACATCCTCACGCGCTTTTTGATGAAGTCGAAGCCGCCTGCTTTCCTGGATCTGATGGCGCGTTCCCTCTGGTTGCGCTTTCTCCGCGGCATCTTGAGGCAGTAGCTACCAGAACAGGGCAGCTCCTTGTTTCAGGCGACTACAACGGAATTCTGGAGCCAGGCACTCACTATGTTCCCATTGACAAGGATCTCGGAAACCTAGGCGAGTTGGTCAGAAACTCGATGGATGAGTCGGATAGACTTCGCATGGTGGAACGGGCATACGACGACATCGTCGTGTCGGGTAGGTATACGTACCAACGATTTGTCGACCTCGTGCTTCGGACGTCGCTTCAGACGCAGCACGTGACGGGTTGCCCAGCACGCGCGTCGACAGAACCGTGGAATCCGCTTCGTGCAGCGGGTGTGCGATGTGCCGGGTGGATTGGGTGGCTCTTCCCTCTTGTGATTGGCGTTGGCGCACGAGCGCTTCACGTGTTGGCACGGCGAGGTCCACGCTCTCTGGGACGGTTCTTAAGGCGCGTCGAGAAGCGCGTTCGCGGCAAGTGAGACGCGTGGGATAGAATGAATCGGTGATGAGAAGGAGTGACAAGATGAGAGTACTGATAACGGGCGGAGCAGGATTCATCGGTTCACATCTTGCGGATCGGCTCCTGGATCGGGGCGACGAGGTTCTGGTGATTGACAACTTCGCCACTGGACGACGCGAGAATCTGAGTCCCCACCCAGGTCTTGAATTGGTGGAGGGGACGATCGCGGATGAGATCCTCGTGCATAGCACTGTCGAACGATTCAAACCGGAGGTTGTGGTTCATGCAGCGGCCGCCTACAAAGATCCGAATGATTGGCCGGAAGATGTGAGAACAAACGCTCTTGGTACGGCGCACGTCGTTCGTGCGGCAAAGAACGTCGGCGTGAAGCGGCTGGTCTATTTTCAGACAGCCCTCTGCTACGGCCTCTATCCGAAGGCGCAACCGATCACGCTTGACCATCCGCTGTACCCCGAGTCAAGCTATGCCATCAGCAAGACTGCTGGCGAGCAATATATCCAGCACTCAGGGATCGACTACATCTCGTTCCGCCTGGCGAATGCCTATGGCCCGCGAAACGTGAGTGGGCCGCTGCCGACGTTTTATGATCGGCTAAGCTCGGGCAAAAGATGTTTTGTGATGGACACGCGGCGCGACTTCATCTTCATCGATGACCTTGTGAAGCTTGTCCTCATGGCATTGGACGGCCAAGGCGAGTCGGGTGTATACCATGCGTCCTCTGGATCGGACTATTCCATCAAGGAGTTGTTCGATCTTACTGTCAGCGCATTGGGTGTGACTCTTGCCGAACCGGTCGAAGAACGTCCTCGCGGTGAAGATGATGCTTTCACGATCCTGATCGATCCTTCAAAGACCATCGCGATCTATGGTTGGACGCCGCAGGTGTCGCTTTCTGAAGGCGTGCCGAGAACTGTTGAATGGTATGGACAGCGTGTCATTGGGCAAACCTACACGCACCTCAAGCAAGTAGAGGAGTAACGGTGACGCTATCGAAGCGAGCAGTATCGGGTCTCGATGGCTTGTCTGCCGTTGTCGTGGGCGGTGCCGGGTTCGTTGGGAGCAACCTTGTTTCCGCCCTCGCAGAGAGCGGTGTTCGCAAGATACAAGTGATCGACAATCTGCTGTCCGCCGAGAGGGGGAACGTTCCCGACCTGCCAGCCGTAACCTTCATTGAAGGATCCATTGCCGATGACACTGTGCTGGCACAGCTTGCGGCTGATGCAGACGTCGTGTTCCATCTAGCGACCTTTCATGGCAATCAGAACTCGATGCACGATCCGCTTGCCGATCACGAGAACAACACGCTGACTACGCTCAAGCTCTTCAACCATCTGAAGGATCGCCGGAGCTTGCGAAAGGTGATCTATGCCTCAGCGGGATGCACCGTCGCCAAGAAGACGTACGAGCAAACCGAGCCCACATCAGAGGACGCGTCCGTCTCGCTGACCCTCGACACACCCTACCAGATCTCGAAGATTATTGGCGAGTTCTACGCCAATTACTATCAGATGCGCCATGGCCTGCCTGTGGTGAAGGCGCGATTCCAGAACGTCTACGGTCCTGGAGAAATCCTTGGAGCAGGCAGATGGAGGGGCACACCGGCTACAGTTTGGCGCAATGTCACCCCAACGTTTGTCTATCGAGCGATCAAGGGGCTGTCCTTACCCGTCGAAAACGGAGGCGTTGCGACGCGCGACTTCATCTATGTCGATGACATCGTACGCGGGCTCCTGTTGTGTGCAACCAGGGGAGAGGGTGGAGAAGTCTACAATCTGGCAAGCGGTGTGGAGACGAGTATTCATGACCTGGCGAATGCAATCAATGCGCACGCAGGAAACGCCACACCCATTGAGCTTACTCCGCAACGGCAGTGGGATCGATCTGGCAGGCGCTCCGGCTCCACGGCCAAGGCGAAGGAGAAGATCGGGTTCACTGCATCCATCTGTCTTGATGAAGGCCTTGCGGAGACGGTCGCGTGGACTCGCCAGAATCTGGTGCCAATCGAACGCAGCATGCTCAAGCATGTTGACCAGATGCCTGCGGACGACGTCATGCACGCTGTCTTCTCGCAGGAAGGAAAAGCGCAGGAGGGCGAATGAAAGTTGCCAGCGTCGTCGGTGCCAGGCCTCAGTTCATCAAGTTGGGGATGATCGATGGCGCGATTGGAGCGCTCAACAACAGGGGAGTGGATCGGATTGACCATCAGGTCATCCATACCGGCCAGCACTACGATGCCAACATGTCGCAGTGTTTCTTCGACGAGTTGGGGTTGCCAGCTGCCGATGTCAATCTGGGGATCGGCTCAGGATCCCATGGAGAGCAAACGGGTCAAATGTTGAGCCAACTGGATCGCTGGCTTGATGCTGCACGGCCTGACGTTGTCCTTACGTACGGAGACACCAACTCAACACTCGCTGCGGCGCTTGCAGCCGCCAAGCTACACATCCCTGTTGCTCATGTAGAGTCCGGGCTGAGAAGCCGCAACAAGTCGATGCCTGAAGAGATCAATCGAGTACTAACAGACCACGCTTCGATG
>SPBW01000154.1 GCA_004525685.1 Candidatus Atribacteria bacterium | reverse complement strand
AAGCAACGTGGACTCGAGGCAGAGGAACCAGTAGACTATTCGCAACAGTGTTCTGTTTCGCAATCATCGACATGCGCCAAACTGATTCGGCACACGTGCGAGGAGGTTCGTCTGATGGGGAGGAAGAAGCGTCAACTCTACGTCCTGTGTGACATGGAGGGGGCCTCGCAGATCTCGCCTGAGAATCGCAAAGCCATGCACTATGGTTCCACGCTGTGGACACAGGAAGGTCGCGGCTTCCTCACGTCTGATGTCAAGGCGATTTGCGAAGCCGCCAACGAGTTCGGGATTGACGAGATCATTCTCAATGATTCCCACGACTACGGTCACAGAGAACCCAACGTGTTCGTTGGGGAATTGCCCGCAAACGTTCGCGTTGTCCGGCGACCCTATTTGCCGGGCAAGCCCCGTCACATGGTCAAGGGCGATCTGGTCGGTATGATGATTGTGGGTATGCATGCCATGCATGGCGGCGGAGGATTCGCGCCACATACCATCTCTGGACACATCGGCGAGATTACGATCAACGGCATCAAGATCGGCGAGATCGGCCTGGAGCTTGCACTGTTCATGGGCACCAAATTGCTGGCCATCGTTGGCGAAGAAGCTGCTGTACTCGAAGCGAAGACTCTGTGCCCGAACACGGTTGGAGTTTCCGTGAAGAGTCTTGAGAGAGATTGGTTCCCCCATGCCACGGGAACACGCGTCGCCATTGGAGAGGGAGTTCGAGCGGCTTTCAAGCAACGCGAAGAGGCAACCGGATTGGATCTCAAACCACCCTATTGTTTCACGATGAAGCCCGCAGATGCGTATCGTCTAGACCCGAACAGGAAATCGTTCCTGAGCTGGCTGTCGATGATCACGTTGTGCGGCTTGGCCAAGGGACATCTGAGCGAGGATCAGGCGACCTGGCAAACCAACAACATCAGCCTCGGCCTTTACGCACTTCACAGTACACGAGCGTTCATAGTCAAATGTACCTGATCGAACCTCATCTGACGTCTCCACCGTGAGCAAGGCAAAGTCGACTGTGATTCAGCATCGACACTCGCGAGCCCAGATGGCGGTCATCTGATGGACTTGCCTCAACACGCCTAATCCCTATGATGTAGGCATAATGATTCGATATGCAGTGATCACTCTCATCCTTTGCTCTGCTGTAGGCGCTGCTGGCCTCGGGCAGCAAGCCTGGATTCTCACTATCGACGACGAGATCGGTCCATGGACAGTAACCTACTTGCAGCGAGGGATTGCAGAGGCGACCGAGGCCGACGCCGACGTGCTCGTCCTCGTGCTCTCTACGCCCGGCGGAGACCTTGATTCCGCAGTGAAGGCGAGAAGTCTGCTTCTCGGTGCATCGGTGCCAACTGTTGCCTATGTCTCCCGCGAGGCACTGTCTGCGGGGGCGATGTTGGCCATCTCATGCGAACGTATCTTCTTCGCGCCTGGAGGCGTGATGGGAGCGGCCACGCCAGTCACGGTCAGCGGATGGGATCTGGAGGAGGCGCCTGAGAAGATCGTCTCCGCGACTCGCACACTTTTCCGCGCTTCGGCTGAGCAGTTTGGCCGATCGCCGGATATCGCAGAAGCGATGGTCGATCGTGACACCTTCATTCCTGATCTGATCGAGGAAGGCAAGCTCTTGACACTCACGTCACAGCAAGCCCTCCAGTGGGGATACTCCGATGGCGAAGTTGCATCGATAGACGTGTGGCTGGAGGAACAGGGAATCGTAACTACCCACGTTTTCGAGCTGAATTGGACAGACAGAGTGGTCGAATTTCTTACGTCCCCGATCGTCGCGGGTGTCCTGATCGCTATCGGACTTCTTGGTCTGTTGATCGAGATGATCGTTCCTGGCTTCGGCGTGTTTGGATTCATCGGAATTCTGTGTCTGGCCGCCTTCTTCTGGGCACACACCTTGGTTGGCTTGGCAGGATGGGAGTCCATTGCCTTCCTTCTTGGCGGGGTCGTCGCGGTTGTGCTTGAGATCTTCGTGTTCACTGCCGTCGACTTCGGCATCACCGGGCTCATTGGCCTCGTCCTCATTGGATTAGGATTCCACAACGCGATGGTCGGCCCCTTCACGTCTCAAGAACAGGCTATCCAAACGATTGGCATTGTGGCTGTAGGGCTGTTCGTAGGCACTATGCTGGCCGTGATCCTATTGACGAGATTACCCAAGACCCGCTTGCGGTTGGGCGGCATGATCCTATCGACGGCCATCACAGGCCGATCGTTTCAAGAGGAACCGTCGTCAGGAGAGAAGCACGCGTGGGTTGGACGCACAGGCACTGCAGTGACCAATCTTCGCCCCGTCGGAGTCGGAGAGTTCGATGGAGAACGAACAGATGTCATCTGCGAGGCAGGGCATCTTCCTAAGGGCACGCCAATCATTGTCACCAAAGCCAAGGGTTATCAGAAGATCGTACGGGCAGTTTCAGAGGAGGAGTAGAGATATGGGCACAACGGGCTATATCATCATCGCGGCCATAGCACTACTGATTACGTGGTTGTTTTTCTATTTTGTTCCACTTGGGCTCTGGATCTCAGCGCTTGCTGCAGGTGTTCCTGTCGGTCCGATCACGCTTGTTGGAATGCGCCTGCGCAAGGTTAATCCACACAAGGTGATCCTTCCTATGATCGGGGCTTGGAAAGCGGGACTGAAGCTATCGATCTTGGATCTTGAAGCGCATTACCTCGCCGGGGGAACGGTCGATCGCGTTGTTCGAGCGCTCATCAGCGCCGACAAGGCAGAGATCGAGTTGAATTTCCAGCGCGCCGCTGCCATCGATCTGGCGGGCCGAGACGTCTATGACGCCGTTGCCATGTCCGTCAATCCGCGGGTGATTGAGACACCGAGAGTCGGCGCCGTCGCTGCGGATGGCATCCAGCTGTTCGCCATCGCCAAGGTTACGGTACGAGCCAATATCGAACGACTTGTAGGTGGAGCGACTGAAGAAACGATCATCGCTCGCGTCGGCGAGGGAATCGTCTCGGCAATCGGTTCGTCATCATCACACAAGACCGTGTTGGAGAATCCCGACAACATCTCCAAACTCGTCCTTGGCAAGGGACTTGATGCAGGCACGGCATTCGAGATCCTGTCGATTGATATCGCGGATGTCGATGTCGGAAAGAATATCGGCGCACAACTGCAAACGGATCAAGCTGAGGCCGACCTGAAAGTCGCTCGCGCCAAGGCCGAGGAACGGCGAGCCATGGCTGTCGCACGCGAGCAGGAGATGTCGGCGCTTGTTCGAGAGCGTCGCGCCTTGGTTGTTGAGGCAGAGGCAGAGATTCCTCGTGCAATAGCCGAGGCCTTTCGAGAGGGCAACCTGGGGATCATGGACTACTACAAGATGAAGAACGTCCAAGCAGACACCAGGATGCGTGAGGGCTTTGCAAAATCCGAATCGGCAGAGCAGTCCGAATCGGAGACCTAGATGGCTGCCGACGCATCTCTTGTCGCCAGGCTCAAGCAGATACTCTCCGAAGATCCACGTACAGCCGTCTTGCTTCTTGAGATCCTTGGCCCGCCCCCTGGACTCGCCAATCATGATCGGCCATCTCGATCTGCTGGCGGGACTCAAGACAGGAACGAGGAAACCAAGTAGCTGAGGCTTGCCTCATCTTGTGCACTCTGTACGCGCGCACTTCAAGAATCAGCGACTACGATTCTTGAAGTGCGCGAAGTCATCGACAGTCACTCCCGATCAGGCAGACGCATCAGACCTCACGTGGCACGGACTCCTCCACCTGGTAAAATGTCGTGGCATAGGCAAGAGCGATCACCAACTGACGCGTGCGTCGGTTGTCTGCTTACACAAGCCAGAGAGGATGGCAGGGATGACAAACGCCGCATTCAAACTGATATGCTCGGGCTGTGGAGCGACATACGATCCGCCCCGCCTGCACTGTGACGGCTGTGAGGGGCTGCTGCGATCGCAATACAGCACACGCGCCTTTCACCCACGCAGTCAGTCGAATTTGTTCAGCTTCCAAGATTGGCTCCCGCCGTCATGCTCCTCTGACGTCCCGATCGGCTCAGCCGTCTATCCATCTCAAGGATTGGCGGATCATCTGGGCCTCTCCAACTTGAGCATTGGCTTCAGCGGCTATGCACCCGCTGTCGGAGCCTTGAACCCGACGGGATCATTCAAAGACTTCGAAGCCATTCCGTCGCTCCTCTATTACAGAGAGCACGGCGTCGAAGCCCTCGTACTTGCATCAGCCGGGAATACGGCGCGCGCCTTCGCTTATGCGGCGACACAGTTGGCTTTCCCGGTCATCATCGTGGTGCCAGAACGGGCCCTTGAACGATTGTGGATACCCTGTGAGCCATCGGAAGCCGTCAGGCTCGTTGTTCTTGAAGGCTGCGATGACTATGCACGCGCCATTCAGATCGCAAGCCTCATTGGACAGACTTTGGAAATTCAGAATGAGGGCGGCGCCCGCAATGTGGCGCGCCGCGACGGCATGTCCACAGCCATGCTGGAATACGCCAAACAGATGGGCGCGCTGCCATCGCATTATTTCCAGGCCGTAGGCAGTGGAACGGGAGCGATCGCCACGTGGGAGGCGTCGCAGCGTCTGCTTGCCGCAGGCATTGGAGCCGTCCTCCCCGCGCTCCATCTCTCACAAAACGCGCCGTTTACTCCCATACATGATGCTTGGACGTTAGGCAGTCCCATTTCGCCTGACACGGATGTCGCGGGCCAACTTCGGCGAATCGATCAGATTGACGCGCTCGTCCTCGCCAATCGGATGCCCCCCTATGCCATCCCAGGAGGCGTTCGCGAAGCACTGATGTCAACAGGCGGCCACACCTATGCCGTCACCAACGAACAAGCTCGCGCTGCTGCCAAGCTGTTTGAGCAGACTGAGGGTCTGGTCATTGGTCCGGCTGCGGCCGTATCGACTGCGGCGTTGCTTCAAGCCATCCAGACAAGGCGCATCTCGCCTGAGGATTCGATCTTACTTCACATCACTGGCAACAACGAATCCCTGATCCAGCGCGATTCTCGGCTCCACAGAATCCTCCCCGTTTGGAGTGTTCGGCCAGAGAGTGTTACTCTTGAGGCCATTCGTGAAGCAGCTTACCGACTCCTCTCGTCTAGCTAGGGCTCTCTCATCATGCTGGATACCATTCGTGTT
>SPBW01000231.1 GCA_004525685.1 Candidatus Atribacteria bacterium | reverse complement strand
GCCGTCGGCCCTTTCCACGGACCAAGGATGAGCCACTGAACGACGAACGCTGCAACGTAGTTTAGCATGAGTGTCGTGATGACATCATTGATACCCAATCGAGATTTCAGCAATGCAGGGACCAACGCCCAGGCAGCACCTCCTGCAAAGCCCGCGACAAACATCGCCGGCAATCTGAGAATCTCAGGCATCGGAACGAACAGCGCTACGCCCGTGGCGGCGATCGCTCCCATGAGGAGTTGCCCCTCCGCGCCAATGTTCCAAAACAGCGCACGAAACGCCACTGTCAGACCCACACCGATAAGCAGCAAAGGGATCGTACGCCTCACTGTCTCTGCAAGGCCGACGGAACTCCCCAGCGCGCCAGTAATAATGAGGTGATACGCGCGCAGAGGAGACACGCCGTACGCCTTGAAGAACACGCTGGCGGCAAGCAGCGCTGCAGCAATTGCGGCCAGGGATATGACGAGCACAGTCCAGGCAGACGGAGATGGCCGACGTTCGATCTGAATCCAGGACGGCATCTTCACAAGGATACCTCCTGACGATGCGATCCTGCCATCATCAAGCCAATCTGCCCCAAATCAGCCCCTTCGGCAGGGACAATCCCCATGATCTGGCCTTCGTAAATGACAAGGATTCGATCCGAGAGTTGCAGAATCTCGTCGAGATCCTCAGAGATTAGCAGGATCCCGGCTCCGCGATCACGTTGCTCCAGCAATACTCGACGCACTTGCTCAGTAGCTCCCACATCCAGACCGTAGGTCGGATGAGCGGCTACAACAAACTTCGGGCTCCCACACAGCTCTCGGGCCAATACCAAGCGTTGGATATTTCCTCCAGAAAGATTCCCAACCGCCGTCCCGTCATGAGGCGCAGAGATTTCGTACTCCTTCATCGCCTTGCAGGCATTCTCATAAGCCGCCTTCTCGTCAAGGATCAACCACTTGCAGAAGTCGGCAGATCGATAGCTCTTGAGAATGAGGTTCTCTCGAATGCTCATCGCTGGAACAGTGCCCACGCGAATACGTTCCGTGGGCACGTGCGCTACGCCAAGATCAGCGATCGTGCGAGCCGAGCACTCGGTCAAGTCATGGGCTTCAAACGTCGCCTTGCCCCTGGTTGCCTTTCGTAGCCCCGTGAGGACCTCAGAAAGCTCGTGCTGTCCGTTTCCAGAGACGCCAGCCACGCCGAGAATCTCCCCTGCATACAGATCAAAGGACATGCCGCGAAGCGCAGGAAGTCCACGATCATTGCGGGCATGAAGATCCTCAACATGCAGAATCCTCTCACCGAGCTGAGGCGGCGTTTTCTCGACACGGAAGATCAC
Organism: Candidatus Atribacteria bacterium; assembly: GCA_004525685.1. Classification (GTDB taxonomy): domain Bacteria; phylum Bipolaricaulota; class Bipolaricaulia; order UBA7950; family UBA9294; genus SPBW01. Next base: position 1,821 of record SPBW01000231.1, on the reverse strand, counting down.
TTCGCGTCCCACCATCAAACGCGCCAGCCCGGCTTTGGAAGATGCAGCTGTGTCGACAGTGGCCACGGCCTTGCCCTTGCGAAGAACCGTCACGCGATGACTGACCTCCATCACCTCATCCAGCTTGTGAGTGATGAAGATGACGGTCAATCCCGCTTCCACGAACGTTCGAAGCGTTCCGAACAGGCCATCCACTTCTTGAGGCGTAAGAACGCTCGTGGGTTCGTCCATGATCAGGATATCGGCGTCGCGGTAGAGTGCCTTCAAGATTTCCACGCGCTGTTGCTGGCCGACGCTCAATTGCCAGACCTTGGCACCCGGATCGACTTGCAGACCATACTCTTCTGCAAGGCGGCGTAGCTTCTTGCGAGTCTTCTTCAGATTGAGAAACGGACCTGTCCCTTCGGACAAGCCCAAGACAATGTTCTCCTCAACTGAAAGCGTCGGAACCAGATGAAAGTGCTGATGAACCATGCCGATTCGATGTGAAAGCGCTGCTTTGGGAGACGTAATCCGAACGGTCTTGCCGTGAAGAGCAATGTGCCCTTCATCAGGCTGATACAACCCATAGAGGATTCGCATCAGCGTCGTCTTTCCAGCCCCATTCTCGCCGAGTAGACAGTGAATCTCGCCACGCGCTATCGTGAGGTTCACTCCATCGTTGGCAATGACTCCCGGGAACCTCTTCACAATTCCAGTTAGTTCAACGGCCAACGGAACGCCTTGTTCAGAAGCCATTACCCCCCGTTTCTCCGTCTCGACTCCGGCCCTGTTGACAGAGTCATCGTGGCAGCATTACGCACGTGTCCTACGAGTCCCTGATGCCAATGATCCGCTGCGTCTGTTCTCCATTCTATAAGTTGTCAGGTAGTCCGACAACTGGTATCCTTCCATTCGAGAAGAAAAGGCAGATGTTCCTGATGGGAATGGAGGTTTCATGAAACTGCGAATTGATCATCTCAGACTCTGGGATGGACGAGATGATGTCATTTCGGATGCATCCGTCTGGATTGGTGACGGACACATTACCCGGATCGCTCCCACAGCCACCGCAGAGAATTGCCCTCAAGGAACAGAGTGTATCCATGCGCGCGGCAAACTGGCGATTCCTGGTTTGGTCAATGCACATACGCACCTGTACAGCAGCTTGGCTCGGGGCATGTCCGTGTCTCCGTTTGCGCCCACGTCATTCACAGAGATTCTGGAGCAAATGTGGTGGAAGCTCGACAAGGCTCTTGATCCTGAGGCCGTTCGCATCAGCGCTTTGGTCGGAGCCATGGAGGCGGCACGCTGTGGCGTTACGACGCTGATTGACCATCATGCCAGCCCGTATGCCATTCCCGATTCCTTGGACGCTCTGCACGAAACCGTCGTGGATGAGGTTGGACTGAGAGCCGCGCTGTGCTATGAGCTGTCGGATCGAGATGGCTCGGGAAAGCGCGATCAAGGAATCGCAGAGAACCTTCGCTACTTGGCTCGCTCGACACCCACCAGAGCTGCAGCACAGTTTGGGATTCATGCATCATTCACAGTGTCTGACGAAACGCTGGCGATGGTCGCTGAGTCAATCCCTGATGAGGCAGGCATTCACATCCATGTTGCCGAGGGACCAGAAGATGAGGTCGCGTGCGAGCGGATGTACGGTCTGCGTATCGTTGATCGTTTGGATCGATTCGGCTTGCTTCGACCCCGATCTATACTCGCCCACTGCCTGCACATCGACGAGGCCGAGAAGGATCTGATCGCCGAACGCGATGCGATGGTCGTCCACAACCCGCGATCCAACATGAACAACGCTGTCGGAGTGTTCGATATGGCGGG
>SPBW01000245.1 GCA_004525685.1 Candidatus Atribacteria bacterium | reverse complement strand
TGAGCTCCAAGTGTAATGCGCGTTACAAAGCAGACTGTGCGCCTTCAAGGTTCGTTCGGATAGATGTAAAACCGACACCTATCAATTGCCCCTGACTCACTGCGTGCGGCAACTCATGCACCCAATTGCCGGGAGTTGCCTTGAGAATGAAAGCGATTCTACGGCCAGTCTCTGCTTCCAAGGGATACGTTCACTCCAGCTCGAAACCTCGGCGTCGCCGGATTCCCATGGCTTCTCCATTTGGACCTCACACGCAGGGAGTCTTATCTTAGGTAGCAGAGGGCAATCGCGTGATCAGCAGGCGGTGCATCCGCGTACCCACGACAATGCCTGATCAGGCGAAAAGTGAGGATGAACTTGAATTTCGAACCACGAGTAGTCCCAACATGAAGATCCATCGGTGACGCTTTCCGTTCTCATCGTCGCCGCGATTGCGCTGGCACTAGCAACACGGCAACCCGAGGAGTTCGCGGGCACGCCGGCGAATGAAGAGGAGGTCCCCATGGGTACAACTCAAGAAACCCGCGTTGAGACCAAGGAAGCCATCTTTGCTGGCGGATGCTTCTGGTGCATGGAGTCGGCGTTTAGGTTGATGCCGGGAGTGGTCGAGGCCATCTCTGGCTTCACGGGCGGGCATGTCGAAGATCCCACGTATCAACAAGTCGTCACCGGGACAACCGGACACTATGAGGCCGTTCTTGTTCGATACGATCCCCAGCAAGTCACCTATGAACAGCTGCTGAACCAGTTCTGGCGAAGCGTCAATCCGACGGATGCCGGTGGGCAGTTCTACGATCGCGGAAGTCAGTACTCCACAGCCATCTTCACCCTAGATGAGGAGCAACGCGAACTGGCGGAAGCCTCGAAGCGAGCTCTTGATGAGTCCGACGTTTTCGACAAGCCCATTGTCACCCTGATCCTACCGGCCCAGACGTTTTATCGTGCCGAGGAATACCATCAAGACTATGCGCAGAAGCGCCTGGCCCAATACAAGGCCTATACCACTGCATCTGGACGCGAGGCCTATCTTGAACAGACGTGGGAAGAGAACCAGGATGCCTCGGAGTCTTCATCAACCGAGAATCCGTAGAAGCCCGTCAGCGGGGCTCGCCAGCCGAAGATGGGATTCTGGGTGAAGGTCGGTCTACGCATGGTCGAGAACAACCTCAGTTCTGCTTGCTCTGATCCCTCGATCGAAACTGTGTAGGACGCGAGACAATGTTTTGGCTAGAATCATCCCTCATTCCATCAAGGAGAGGGAGACATCATGGGCGTCACGATCAAACAGATTGAGCCGATTCACGTACTGAGCGTCCGGCGAAGATTCGCCAGTCAGACGGAGATCGTTAATGAGATCCAAACGCTTCGCACCGACGTCGCCGACATTCTCACCGGCCCTCCGATCGCGCTGAGTCTTGGTTTCGAGCGCGATGGAAAGGTCGACTATGAGCTGGCGTTCCCCGTCGACGAAGGCATAGAACGCTCAGGCTTTGCCAACAAGACCTTGCCATTGGTGTCCATATTCTCGCTGGTGCACACCGGCCCGCTTGAGGGTGGGGAAGAGGGCACGAATCTCGGCGATGTCCGAGTGAGCGTCTTGTTCGCATTCATCCGAGAGCACATGCTGGTTGCAGGTGATCCGCCGGAACGGTTCATCTATCACGAGGGCCCGGAAACCCATGGCGGCAAGTCGGCCAAGTACGTGACGGAAATCCAGTATCCGTACCACATGCCTATCTGGCTTAACGCGCTGGAAGAGGGCGCTCGCCGTGTTGCGGGGGCGGATGCCGCTTCGCGCATCATGGCGGGAAGCGAGACGATTCGAGCAGGGATGGATGGTCGGCGCGTTATTGACTGGATCCACGGTGCCATCGAGCGCCTGGATCATGAGATTGGAGCCGAGAGAGACCGAGCGCGCATTCTCAACGACTGTGCGCATCACTACATCGTCCAAAGCGCAGAGACCCTCAAAGCCGCTTGGGAAGACTGCGGCCACGATCTGCGCAAGCTCGTGTTGACCATCACCGAGGAATCGCTCCTTGGCAGCAAATACTGGATCGACGAGAGCGGTTCGCAACCGCTGCTCATGATCGAGCGCCGGCCTGCTAGACAGGAAGCCTACGATCAGGCGGCAACGCGCCTGGAGAAGAAGCTTGCTGCGTGTTACTGCCCCATTGCCCGCAAGGCGATCCAGGAGGCAGGCGAAACCCTATCACGCACGTTCTGTCATTGCTCTGGTGGCTGGTATGTTCAGGAGTGGGAGAACGTTTTTGGCACAAAGCCAGAGGTGCGACTTATCGCATCGCTTCTAGAAGAAGATGTCGATGCCTGTCGATTCGCCGTGGTCATCCCTGCGGGATTTGTCAAGAACTAGAATGGCTCGCTGCTACTGCGTGTCCACTGGCTGAGCTTGCGTCTTTGAACTATCTCGCTTTACCAGTTCAAGTACAGCCGAGTTGATGCAGTACCGCTGCCCCGTGGGCTGGGGGCCATCCGGGAACACGTGTCCAAGATGGGCATCGCAGCGTGCGCACCGCGCCTCGGTTCGTTCCATGCCATGACTTCGATCCACGGAGACTTCGACATGTCCCTTGGCGACGACATCCCAGAAGCTTGGCCAGCCGCTTCCTGAGTCATACTTGGTATCCGAGGAGAAGAGCTCCAGTCCGCAAGAAGCACAACGATAGACGCCCGGGGACTTCTCGTTGACATACGCTCCTGTGAAGGGTGGCTCGGTTCCCTTCTCTCGCGCGATACGATACTGCGCAGGTGTTAGCTCTTCGCGCCATTTCGCATCGGTCGTCTTGATCTTGTTCATCGCTTTATTCCTCCCGATTTGCACTGTAGCGACAGTGCGTGAGTTTCTCGGGCAGAAGTCCTGTGATTTCTCTGTGTCATTCTCTGCGCTTGATAGGACGCCTCTACGCGCGCGTAGGGCAGCAGAAGCTCCTCGCTCTCACAGACTTCGAAGGCAGACGTTTCGGCCATCGAGCCCGGAAGCCCGG
>SPBW01000283.1 GCA_004525685.1 Candidatus Atribacteria bacterium | reverse complement strand
GAGATCAAGGGGAAGGGGAAGTCCGCCGCAGCAAGGCTGGCCGCATGGGAAGCGCTGCTTGAACAAGTGGCCCAAGGCGTGTCGATTCGCACCCTGCCGATCGCGCACGAGATTGAGTCGTTGATTGCCGAGACAGCCCCCCTGTCTGCCAAGCCATGTCTGTTCATCGCCAATCTTGGAGATGATGGAACCTCAGAGCACTACGCCACTGTGACCGATCTGGCAGCCAAGCGCCAATCAAGCGTCGTTCCTGTTCGAGGCCGTCTGGAGGCCGAAATCGGAGAGATCGCAGCATCGCCAGAAGAACGCGCCGGATATCTTAGCCAGTACGGGATGGAAGAAACAGGATTGGATGCGCTTGTTCGAGCGGGCTATGACCTGTTGAACCTTGTCACCTTCTTCACGTTTGAAGGCCCAGAGGTCCGTGCCTGGACCGTCCCATCGGGGACGACGGCGCCTGATGCTGGCGGAACGATCCACTCAGATTTCGCGGATCGCTTTGTGCTCGCTGAAGTGATGTCCTTGGATGAATTGACAGAAGCAGGCTCAGAGAAGCCGCTGCGCGAAGCGGGACACATCCGCCGCGCGGGGCGCGCCTACGTGGTCTCCGACGGAGACGTCATCCACTTCATCTGCGCATGATGCCTACTGTGCTCGCCTTCAACCACCCTGAGACAGCGTCTGTCGTTGACATGGCATTGGAGACGGGGCAAACGATCATCTTCCCGACGGACACGGTGTATGGCATTGGCGGCAATCCTTGGGATGAGCGAACGCTCAATCACGTCTGTCGGTTGAAGCATCGCGATCGCCAACAACCCTTCACCCTTCATCTTCACAACCTTGCTGACATCACTCGGTATGCACACTGCGATGCCGGAGCGATGCACGCCATCGAGGTCCTGCTACCAGGCCCCTATACACTGCTCTTACCAGCCAGTCCAGGCGCTCCCCCTTCCGCAGTTTTCGAGGGGAAGGTGGGAATCCGCGTACCTGACCATCCGTTCTTCGCGCATATTCTCAAGCGACCCGTGTTTGCCACGTCCGTCAATCGGCGCAACGAGCCTCCCTTAAATGATGTGGCAGAGATCATTGAGGCCTTCACTGAAGTCGACTTGATCATCACAGGCGATGTCGCAGGCGTATCGTCGGCTGTTCTCGATCTGACGCAGAAGCCCTATCGCCTCATCCGTGGGACGTTACCGCAAGAGACAGCACAAGCGCTAGATCAAGAATAGGCACGCCACGCCGCTGATCGCAAAAGCGGTTCCAGCCACCGCTCTGGGCGTCACCTTCTCTTTGAGAACGACATACGAGAATGCAAGCAAGAGCACCGGCGGAAGTGCCATCAATATGGAGGCAATCCCAATCTGCGCATTTGCCAGCGCAACCATGGACAACGTGACGCCGATGAACGGGCCAGCCATTGCGCCTCCGATCATAGAGAAGGCGGCTCTGCGATTCCGAAAGACAGCCAGATCCTGTTTCCATCGTCCGCCAAACATCGCGGCGATCCACACAGCCAGCGTGGCAGCCAGAATCTGCACGACGTTCGCTGACAGGGCGGGGAACTCACCACCCAGAGCTTGCTTGGACAGAATGTAACGAAGCGATTGGGTCACGACAGTGCCAAGCGCGAACAGGACGCCGATCATGATCTCCTTACGAGTCGCTGTCTCCTTGCTCGATGGCCGCGCTGAGATGACCAGGGCAATGCCTGATACGACCGCACCCGCGGACAGCATTTGCGGCAACGACAGTCGCTCGTCGAAGATGATCCAGGCAAGCAGGGCACTCATCACAGGAATCAACGATGTGACCAGCGACGTGCGATGGGCTCCTAAATGAAGAAGCGCGCGAAACAAGAAGGCATCGGACATGGCAAATCCGACCACTCCAGACAAGGTCAACCATCCCCAACGCCCCAGATCAGCTCCAAACGGAAGCGGTGTGCGATAGACAGCCCAATGCACGACAAGCAGCAGCAGGAGGGCGACAGTCAATCTCCATCGGTTGAGCCACTTGGGGCCAGCGATTCGTACCGCGATGGTGAACAAGAGATAGCTGACTGTCCAACAAAACGCCGTCGCAATTCCTGCCAATTCCCCTTGATAGGCCGTGAGCATCGGTCTCCTTAGGCTAGCGGCTCGAAGCGAGCCACGAAGTGCCGAAGAGGCCCGGCACCTTCCACGAGCCGATATCCCCGCAGTTCGTTGCGCTTGTCAGCCACGGATTTCGCTGCATCAATCACCACATCGAAATGCTCGCGAACATACATCCGCCTGGGGATGGCCAACCGCACCAATTCCATCTCGGGATACACAATCGATCCATCGTCTGACTCATGGGCAAACATGACACTTCCGATTTCCACTCCGCGCACGCCTCCTGCAAGGTAGAGTTCGTTGGCCACGGACAGCGCAGGGAACTCCGGCTGCGGAATCGAAGGAACCATCGACCGCGCATCGATGTATACAGCATGGCCTCCG
>SPBW01000099.1 GCA_004525685.1 Candidatus Atribacteria bacterium | reverse complement strand
GATGCTCCTCGCAGAACCTCATCAACCAGTCTTTTGGTGCTCCCACTGACTCTCGGACTTCCCGTGATTCCCAATACAGATGCGGACATGGGTTCTCTTCTCATGATGTTGTTCTTTGGACTAAGCCGAACTGTGGCGCAGTTCAAGCTCGAGTAGATACTGCTTCCGCCAGATTCCCCCGCCGTAGCCAGTGAGGGATCCGTCTTTTCCGATCACGCGATGGCACGGAATGATAATGGCGAATCGATTGTCTCCGTTGGCGCGAGCCACTGCGCGGATTGCCGTCGGCCGCTCAATGGCTTCGGCCTGCTCCTGGTACGAGCGCGTTTGACCATACGGAATCGCTCGGAGTGCCTCCCATGCCGCCTTCTGAAAGGGCGTTCCCGCAACAACAAGGGGCAGGTCGAACTCGCGGCGGGTTCCTGCGAAGTACTCGCTAAGCTGGTCTCGAACGCTCGCAAACAGAGGATTTGCACCCGGTAGCAGGGAGACATCGAGTTGACTGCGAACATGGTCGAGCTGGGTTTCGAGCATACGACGATCTACGAACTCAAGAAGGCAGAGACCCTCGTCGTTGGCAACGGCAAGCATCGGTCCGAGCGGTGTCTGGATTCTGGTGACTGCAGCGATCGAGCACTTCCGGCTCATGCTGGGAACGAATCCGACGGCCTTCTTGAATGAATCGGAGAAGGCACTGAGCGACTCGAATCCTGAACCAAACGCAGCAGCAGCGACATCATCACCATCCCGAATGCGCCCGAAGGCGTGGGACAAACGCATGAGACGTTGGTACGCCTGAAACGTCATCCCGTGGTGCTTCTGGAACCAGCGCCTCACGGTTGCCGGCTCAAGTTCTCGTTCTCGAAGATTGCGGTCGGTGATGCGAATCTCGGGATGGGCGCAAACCTCGTCAATCAAGCGCAGCAGCCAATCGGGGCTGTGGCCCGGAGAGCCCATGGGATCGCAAAGTTTGCATGGCCTGTATCCGAAGCGAAGGGCTTGTATCGGCGTACTGAAGAACTCGACGTTCTCACGTTTCGGCTTTCTCGCAGCGCATGTCGGTCGGCAGAAGATGCCCGTCGTCTTCACTGCAGCGACGAAGACGCCGGCAAATTGAGTATCTCGTTTCACGAGCGCCGCGTACAGCACATCGTCACTGGGAAGCGTGCGTTCTGAGCGATCTGTGGTTTGCGTGAAGGGCGCTATCGAAGACATGAAGCTACTATAGATGGCGTCCCGGTGCCTCACAACCGGAAACTGGACAGCATTGTGGCTCCGTAGATTAGGAAACTCTCACTGGTATCGGACAAGTGCGCTGGCGCTGCTTGATCACGAAGTTGATCTAGATAGCTGTTGGATCAGAGCTTGTCGGAAGATCGACGTGTACAGTAGTCCCTTCTCCTTCCTCGGATTCAATCGAAATCTCGCCTCCATTCTCTCGAACAATGCCAAAGCTGATCGTAAGACCCAGTCCAGTTCTCTCATTTCGCGGTCTTGTGGTGAAGAAGGGATCAAAGGCGAGAGCTACTTGATCATTCTTCATGCCCATTCCGTGATCTACGATGGAGGTTCGAACCCAAGTGGCCCCATCCTTCTCTATGGCGCGGACGGTGATGCGAATGATCTTGTTCTCGTCATACTGGGGATACTTGATGTCCAGGGCGTCGCGCGCGTTCATCAACAGATTGACGATCACCTGTTGGATCTGCTGGCGAGAACAGGCGACTTCAGGGACATCGTTGCCGTAGTCCTCTTGAACCGAGACGTGGCTGCGCAGAAGCGCATTGTGTACCAAAGGCAGAGAGTCGGCGATGATGCCTTGGATGTCGGCCAAGTGGCGCGATCCCTTTTCTTCACGTGCAAAGGATAGTAGGTTACGAATGATGTGGGCGATTCTCTCGCCTTCGCGAAGGATGTTTCTTGCGTACTCCTTCGCGTCTGGATCAGACATGCGCGCCTCAAGCAGTTCCGAGTAGCTCATCATGCCCATGAGCGGATTGTTGATCTCATGAGCCACACCGCTGGCCATCGTTCCCAATGATTCCATCTTCTGTTGGTGGCGCAGGGAGTCCTCTGTTTGTCTGCGGCGCGTAATGTCCGCGCAGAACGCGACGAGACGATCTGGCGACAGCGCGACAGCTTCGATGATGACCCACAGTTCCGATCCGTCCCTCTTGCGAAGACGGATCTCTCCACTGGCAACCCCTGTTTTCTTGAGATGATCGAAGAGCGAGGGATCCGCCTCGCGTTCTTCTTCGCCGATGAGTCCTCGGATTCCAATCTTGAGCAGTTCATCTCTCGAATAGCCCGTCATCTTGCAGGCGGCTGGATTGACATCAACATATTGAGCAGCTGCGTTGGATACGAAGATGGCAACCGGGGAACGCTCGATGACCATCCGGAGACGCGTCTCGCTTTCTTGGAGTGTCTGCTGTGCGCGCGTTCGCTCGTCGACTTCATTCTGTAGGCTAGCCATCGACAAGCCGAGCTTCAGGCCCATCTCTTCGAACGAATTGGAGAGGGCACGAATCTCTCGGATTCTTCTCGAATGGGGAATCGGGACGAATTCGCCCTCTCCCATGGATTGGGCCGCCAAGGTCAGATTCTCCAATGGCCGGGTGATGCGCTTGACAAACAGGATGCCTGCGGCGATGACGATGGCGAGGGCGATGGCCAGGAAAACAAGGGTGATTCGGGAACTGACAATAATTGATCCCAGGAAGTCAGCTTCGGGGATCACGATCACGCTCAGCCAATCGATGCCATACGCATCCTCTATTGCGTGAACCTGAACAAAGAATCGATCTCTTCCGATCAAGAGGATGTCCTCCCACTCTTGCTCGGTCGCATCGACCCGTCCCAGGGTCTCTTGAAGAGACTGCGCTGTCTGACTAATGAGTGAAGAGGCACTATCCGTCGCAAGAATACGGTCAAAGGATCCATTGGAGGCGACGAGATGCGGGGCATCGTCTGAGCTTGCGACAAGGTACCCGGCGCGATCGACGATGAAACCCAATCCCGTTGTCCCGTACTCTAGCGCTCGCATGAAGTCATCAATCTGAGACAGGAAGATGTCGCTTGACAAGACAAACACCAAATCACCGCTTGAGTCATAGATCGGACGACTGGCAGCAATGGCCATGTCCTGCCCTGAGAACAGGACGTAAATGTCGCTCCATGTTGCAGTCCCTGCTTCAAGGGCAGCCTGAAACCACGGGCGGGTGCGTGCGTCGAAGTCAGGAACTGTCTGAAGAAGCTCTCCGCGATGTCCTTCTGAATCAACGCTGTACTTGTTGAAGGCACCGCGACGGAACTCCTCTGTCTCGATGACATAAAGCGGTCCGCCAGTTCCCTCTCTCCCCGCATCGACAAGACCTCCCTCTGGTGAGCCAACATAGATGCTGCTGACGGAGTCGAAGATGGCAATCTGGCTAAGCAATAGAGACTCGAGGCTATCCATCCCGAACTGCTCTAGGTCAACCAAGCCAAGAGCAGCAGCATTTGCCGTATTGATCTCTTGAGGAACAGCCAAGAATCGCCGGATATGGTCTTCGATTCTCAAACCAATCTCGGTCTGGAGACGACGCGCGCTTTCGCCGACTGCGCGGCGTCCGTTCCAGTACCACAACGTACTGGCAATGCCGATGGACGTGATCAGAAGAATGACAAGGGCGATGACCACGGCATCCTGTAGGCGAATCCCGGGCATGGTTCTCTTGCGTTTGCGAACTTGAGTCTTCATGGCCTTCTCATCTCGAGAGTTGACTCTAGAGTACAGCATGCTCGTGAGAATGCTAACTCAAGGGTGTATGCGCGACAGCGCAATCAGCTTGTGCGACACTGGGTCGTCGTGACTTGTTTCGGCTGCTTCAGGATGGGATGGATCAGTAGGTTTCTGCGATATCGTACTCAAGCCCTGTGAGATGCACGCGAATATAGACGAACGGCGCATCATCAGTGCCCCAAACGCCTTCACCTTCGGTGGGGACGAGAGCGGAATTGAGCTCTCTGTGAGACGTCATGGGTGTACGCCACCACTCAAGGGTATCGTCGCGATATCGCAATGCCCGGAAATCGACAATCTGCCCCTCTTCGTCGAAGAAGAATGCTCCGCTTACTGAGATCGTTTCAAGCGTCAAGGTTGCCCGCGCGGAACGATTGTCGATTGGCTGCCAGTCGATGGCAGGAGACAGTGCTGCGAAAGGGAACCAGACGATCTCTTGGAGATAGCGCAACGCCGTGCCTTGATCCAATGTTGGCCCTGAAGCATCGACGACGCTGAACAAGGCAAGGGGTTTCATCACCATGTGCCCCGTGCCGTCGATCAGAGAATCCACGCCCCGGATGAAGATGCCGGGAGCGGCTATCGCAGACACTCGCCACACGAACGCGATGGGGTCGATCGTGTAGTACTGATCAGCACGGAATGGCATCCATGGCTGATCGGGACCTAGACGGATCTCCCCCCGCTGCTGCAACCGAATGGTGCGGGGGATCATCTGGCCAAGGATGCCTGAGTTTCTAAGCCATTGCTGGACGGGGACAGGCAGTCCCATCAGATCCTCTTCGGCGACAACGTGCTGTTCGGAACCTGCAGCGGCCAGCAGCGCATTGACAAGGCCATCGGTCTGGTGGTCGAATCGGCTATTCGCAATCCCAATCAAGAGAAAGGCGAAGCCCAAGGCCGCTCCCACTCCAATAGCAAGGCTCTTCCACATCGATCTCTCCTTTCGACCGCAACGCCCCCTTGACATGAGCGAGACGCTCGTGCAGCAAAGTCAGTTCTCTTGACGCCTGTGGATCCTGTACTCTTTGACTCATGAATGAGCAACCGATTCACAGTTCGTCCACCGCGCGAGTCCAAGCGATTATAGTCCGGGAGCAGCGCGTGCTCATGGCCAAGCATCGTGTGGATGGCGAGGAATACTGGTGCCTACCCGGCGGCGGCGTGGAAGACAGTGAAACCCTTGAAGAAGGCGTGCTTCGGGAAGTGGGTGAAGAGTGCACGGTGAAGGGACGAGTTCTTCGCCTGACCAGCAATCTAATCGAGGCCAATGGGATAGAGTCATTCACCTATCTGGTGGATATCGGCGAGCAAGAGCCTCGTCTGGGGCATGATCCAGAAGTTGATGCGGATTCGCCCATTCTCGTAGATCTTCAGTGGCTCACCCTTCGAGAGATTCCAGAGCGAGATCGTGCGTTTCTCTGGCAAGCAGGGCTGATGACTGTACCTGGCTTTCTCGATGAAGTCACCGGGTGGGGAAACGACATCAGCTGCCCGGATTGCGTGGGATAGCCGACGATCAGGTTCGAACAACACGCGCGGGATCTTCCCCGGCCCATTCCTCAGCCAGAATGGCGTATCGCACGGTATCAATCCATTCTCCATCCGGTGTCGCAGGAACGTGCGCCTTGACGAAGTGGGCCTCCTTGCGCATGCCCAATCGCTCCATCATCTTCCATGATCGCGTATTGGTGAAGATGGTTCCTGCGAAGATTCGATGATACCCGCACTCTTCGAACGCATAGGTTATCAATCGGCGAGCGGCTTCAGTGGCGAGACCCTGCCCGCGAGTTTCGACGCCGAAAGCCCAGCCAATCTCTCCTTGACGTTTGCCGTTGCTGACCAGGCTGAGCAGGCCGATGACCACACCGGTCTCTTTCAGTTCAACGGCCAAGTCAACGCAGGCTCGCGTCTCGAATAAGGTGTAGCCGCTCTGGGTTTCGATGTACTCCATCATCTTCTGGCGATCTTCGCGCGGGATGTTGGTTGTTTCTGCCGCCACAGATGGATGGGATGTGAAGCGGACGATATCGTCGATGTCCGCGAACGTAAACCGCCGAATGGTCATCCGGTCGGTGCGAATAGGCAGAGTCATGATCGTCCTCCTTCACGGAGCCAGAAGGCTACGAGGGATGCTCCACGTGCGCCGCGCCTAGAAGCTTTTCTCTCAACCTGACGGCGGGATGAGCATATTGGGCAATGCCTCGGATCTTCTTGGTGGAAATAGCCTGCGTCGGGCAATGGTTGTAGCAGGCCCAGCAGCCATAGCACCGGGTTTGATCGAACACAGGCTTAGGATCAAGGGTGATGGCGCCATACGGGCAGCGATCCCGGCACATGCCGCAAGCTATGCAGGCATCTCTATCAAGCAGCTTCTCTCCCATCGATCTGCGTGCGTGGGTTCGCGGCAATGCCGGAATGAGGCGCTGCAATCCAATCTTGCGTGCAGGAATGGCTCCTCCAGCGGCCAAGGATTGCGCGATTCCATCCAGCTGGGCGGCAAACATCTCAAACGCGGCGAGCTCCCTGTCATTGGGGGCATCCTTGAAGTCTTGGCCACGCTTGATCATGGGAGGATAGTTCTCGGGTGTATGCAAGCTGTGGCCGGCAATGACGTGGAACCCACGCCCTCTTGCCCAACGATCGAGCGTCGCCAGTGTTCTTCCCGAGAAGCCCCCAAAGGTATTGAAGACAAACGACGGCTTGCCAGCCTGCTGCGGTATGGATTCACAGAACGTCTTCATGCGCTGCGGCGGGTTGAGGTAATCCGCCCATGTGGCGAGTCCGATGAGATCATAGGTCGCGACGTCAGGCTTGCCATCCTGAACGATGTCAAACAGATCGAAGTCGATGGCGCTCGTTTGTACCGCAATGGCCTCGCAAGCCAGTCTGGTGTTCCCGGTCCCTGAATAGTAGCAGATGAGTCCGCGCATGATTGCCCCCTGTGCTCTTCAGCTTACCCTAGAACGAATCGTTCGAATAGCGAGCGTGAAGATACGGAAGGAAGCTCGGCGCGCACCGTTGAGTGGTAGGCTCTGAGAACCACGGAGGCTCGTAGGGTGAAACCATGTGTTCTCGTATCGTTCGACCAGGGACGGGAAGGTGTTCCTCTCCTGGAATGACAAGGTTGTCATGACGCTAAAGGAAGCAAGTGCCAGCAGATTCTTGGCTGCAGTGGATGGCGCAGACGATGAACTGGCCCAACTCGAGATGGCTCGCATCACAGGCAACTTCAAGCGCGGCAACGAACCTGCGGATAGGAGAGCGGAAACAAAGACCGTGAAGACGGCGACAGGAGGGCGCAGCCGTTTCGTCCCGCCACGCCCCTTGCCTGCGGCAGACTGACATACAGGATGCCAGGTCTTACTTGAATGCTTGAACGCTGATGCTCGCCATCGATCCCGCCAGATCTCGCACCATATCCGACGTCAATCCCATCTCCGAAGGATCCATTTCCTGTCCATCGAGCACGATTCTGGCGCTGCCCGAGGTCGGCAAGGCCGCATCGAACGTCTTCTCAGAGAGAATCTCGATCTCTCGGAACCCGGCGGCCTGGATCATGGACAAATAGTCGGTCTTCAGAGACGCACCGGCGATGCATCCCACATAGGACTCAATGGACTTTCGGATCGCTTCAGGCAGGGGCTTCAGCTGGACGATGTCCGAGATCATCATTCGGCCGCCCGGTTTGAGGACGCGATAGACCTCACTGAATACCTGCGGCTTGTCGGGGGAGAGGTTGACGACACAGTTGGAAATCGCCACATCGACGGCCCCGTCGGCAACAGGTAGATGCTCGATTTCTCCAAGCCTGAACTCGACATTCTCGATTGCATTCTTGCGGGCATTGTCACGAGCACGGTCGATCATGGCTGCTGTCATGTCCACGCCGATCACGTGTCCGGTGCCGCCGACGAGGTTGGCGGCCAGAAAACAGTCAATGCCACCGCCGGAGCCGAGGTCGAGAACGGTCTCTCCTGGTTTCAGCGAAGCCAGCGCCGTCGGATTTCCACATCCCAAACCGAGATCGGCACCCTGTGGAATTGAACCAAGCTCCTGCTCAGAATATCCCAGCTTCGTGCTGACGGTCTCTCTGGGGCTGCTGCACGATTTCGCCGTTTCGCAACAGCTCGATCCGGCTCTTGCCCTCTCCCCATATCGCTCGCGGACAGCCTTTCGTATGGTTTCTGATTCCTTCATGCGTCTCTCCTAGGTTTCTGTGTTGAACCCCTGGGTGAATTCCCCAAGCGTCGATTGCACCACGTGAACAAGCTCGTCAGCCTTCGTAAGCAGGATGCAGCAAATCTTGCCATCCTTCTCAATGGTCGTCAGGGCAAGTTTGTCTCTCGCCTTGATGCCTGCACGGTCGCGCACGTCCTTCGGAAGTACCATTTGCCCGCGCTCGTCCACCGTAACCATGGCTTGAACCTTGTAGCATCCACAGCCGCCCTGGGGTTCGTCAGCTTGTCCTTTCATGG
>SPBW01000168.1 GCA_004525685.1 Candidatus Atribacteria bacterium | reverse complement strand
TCTGAGCGGCCTCGGCCACTCGATTAGCGATCACACTAACGGTTGAGAAATGGAGTCCCAAGTGGTCGCCAACCTCTTGAAGCTTGTAGTGTTTGGGGTCAGAGCTTTAGTTTCGAATTAACCTTGGGGCACAGCAAATCCGGATTAGGGGTCAGGCCTTTATATTTGAATCCCTATCTGCCGGATTGAGTCATTATGGCAAGGCCAAGTCTGGAGGATCTGTTCTCCGATAAGGCGGATCAGGTCAGATTCATCTGTAGAGCTACACGTGTCCATCACAACAGAGTGATTGTCGCTCTAGAATTCGAAAATAAAGCTCTGACCCCGAACCTAGACAAGTTCGTCGTCCCAGACTCCGGACAGATTGGTATGTGCTTCACGAAAGCAACCTTCCCGCCTCATCCCCAGCCGAATTGCGTCAGCAGCCAACTCGTTGTCAGAAACTGGGGAGATTACGCCTGACCTGGTGTGTCGCAGCAGGTAAGGCATCCCTAATCTCGAGCACACCCAACCATCTCTACTCGAACGGGATTGAGAACGATGTAGTGAGCCAGCGGCACATAAAGCAATTCTTGATAGCAATGACTGATTGGACGTATTATTAATGCATCAAAATGAGCAAAGGAGCAGAAATGGAGGGACCCTTCCTTGTTGAGGAGTTTCGTTATTCAGAACGTTCGGGGAGTGAACTCACCGTTGGATCGAGCAAGAAATGGGAATCCATCGACCCACTGACGCTCTCCTTCTACGATACAGATGAAGGAACATACCTCGTGACATTCACAGCGCCAGACACATGGAATACTGAGGCAGCTGGTGGGACCCAATTCAGAATCGTGGTTTGGAGCAGAGGACCTTCCGAGCCTGAGCAGATTGCTTGGGGGCTCTACAAGAACGCAGCCGCTAATATCCATACCCCATTCTCATTGGTGGGAATCGCGAAGATTCATCCCAACCGTGCTGGAATGCAGATCATCGTCCAATGGAAGACATGGCACAGTGGCGTGTCCCACATAGGGAGTACAGGGACCACAAGCGTGTCAGCTATCGGAAAGAATCTTCATTCCAGATAGTTATTACGCCGCTAGTCTTCGGGGTCAAGTCCTTGGGGTCAAAACTTGTATCTTGCATTGAAGGCCTAGGTTAAGTGGCGAATCCACTACTCAAGCAGCGCCGTTCTCGTGATCTTGATGACGATACAGAAGGCAGGCGTGGCAATACCTACATGTGGACAGCCTAGCCCGCGATAGAGAATGCGTATCTGTTTATCTCTGCCCAGACGAGGAAGCTAATCCAGGCAAGTACAAACACAACAGCAATCACTATCGCAACCTGCTGATTCAGTCCTATTGGGACCTTTGACGCCCTCCGGCACGTTGATAACATACGAAATCTTCCCTCCGATTCTTGCTCAAGAAGGGCTAGACCTTTAAGAAGCGCCTCATGCATTAGATGCCCGCGAGAGATGACAACTAGCGTGCTGACAGAGTACAGCGTCATAAGAATGAGTGCTAGACGGAACAAGCTGGGATTCAGCGATAGTATTCCTGTCGATGCAAGAATGCCGACAAACCCGCCCATCTGAAGACCCATCAGAATATTGAACCTAGCCCAGAATCGCGTCACTTCATCGTTGAAGGTGAGTGCAAGCAACTCGTATTGTTTCAGTTCCGCAGGGTCATGATCAGGCATATCAATCATCCAATTCTAGGAAAGAGCGTGATTCGGGGCAACTCTTCGGGGTCAACCCTTGTATCGTGCATCTTCGGGGTCAGATGCTGTATTGAATGTCAAGCCTCGCCTGTTGGATCAGTGAGGGATGCCCCACAAGTAGATCTTGCTGTCATACGCACCAGAAGCCAGCAGTGTGCCGTCAGGCGAGAATGCGACAGATACCACTTCGCCGCCATGATTCAGGGTGATCAATCGTCGCCCGTTGGCCACATCCCACAGCTCCGCCGTCCGGTTGTCCACGGCTGCCGCGATCATAGTGCTGTCGGGCGAGAATGCGATATCGAACAAGCCTCCGCCTGTCTGGAGCGTGTGCACGAGTTGTCCGGTTTGCACCTCCCAGACTCGGATCGTGGTATCCATGCTGCCCACAGCCAACCAGCGGCCATCTGGCGAGAACGCCAGCCCATGAACGATGTCTTGATGCCCTCGCAGAGTCGCTCGCTTGTTGCCAGTAGCGACATCCCACAAGGTGACCGCAATGTCCGGATCGTAGGGTGAATCGTTGACGGCCAGAGCAAGGATCTGCCCATCCGGTGAGAAGGCCAAGAAGCTGCCCAAACAGTCCGTATCAATCTCTCGCTCAATTTCCCAGTCCGCCGTCCTCCACAGTTGCATGGAGAGTTGCTCGCCGTGAGCCGCCATCCAGACGCCATCTGATGAGAAGGCAACCTTGTGGCCGCGGGTTAGGGCGTGCTCAAGTTCTCCGCTTGCGATGTTCCACACCGTGCCATTCCCCAGCGAAATGCGGGCGTTGTCGGCTAGAAAGAACAGCCGCCAAGCGGGCAAACTGGGCGCTGAGAATTCATGGATGACTTGCCAAGTTGACGGATCCCACACCTGTACCACCCCGTCTAGCGTAGAAGAACCGAAGAGACGGCCGTCCTGTGAAAAAGCCAAGCCCAGCAACGTGTTGCCATGCCCGGGGAGCGTTGTCAGGCAGCGAATGCTGGCGGCCGCGTCGACGGTGATCGTCGGTGCGTCGGCTGCAAACGCGGACAGGGCTTGCGAAGCGATCAGCGTTACGATGGCTAGCAGATGTACGATTCGCCGTGCCCACATGCCGATGGAGTTTCTTTGTGCTGTCACAGGGTCCCCTCTTGTTCGCAGTGGCAAGTCATTCGCAGCGCATTGTATCGGAGTGCCACTGTCAGGCCTAGAAGTGTTCCACCGGCCCGCTCGTTGGACATCTTCGGGGTCAGTCTTCGG
Source organism: Candidatus Atribacteria bacterium (assembly GCA_004525685.1). Lineage (GTDB taxonomy): Bacteria > Bipolaricaulota > Bipolaricaulia > UBA7950 > UBA9294 > SPBW01. The sequence goes on along the minus strand of SPBW01000168.1, from coordinate 1,877 downwards.
GGTCAGATCTTGATTCTTAGGGTTTCATAGGTTCTAGAGCCTCATCCCCCAACTCGCAGGAACCAGAGCACCGCCTATCTTTGAGCCTCCGGGCAGTTCTCGGGGTCATTCTCTGGGGCAGACCCTGTATCGTGCATTGGGTCTTCGAGGGCTACTCGCCCCCGCTGATGTGCTTGTGAGAGAACCTTGGGATGCCTGAATTCTTGGACGCAGGAGTAAGTAACTTAAATCGGGCTTGCTCGTGCAGTTCAACTGCCCTATGATTGGCGAGTCGACGTCAACTACTCAGTGCCGTAGGTCCGCTCTCGCGGATCGCTCTTGGCGCGTTTCACGCGCCGCAACTTCCCAAATCTCATGAAGGTGCGTCATATCGTGAATGAACAACGCAGGTGGATTTTACCCTTCTTCACTATTTGGACGGGGCAGCAGTTCTCAATTGTAGGAACGATGGCTGCACAATTCGCGTTGGTATGGTGGCTGACAGCGACAACGGGATCAGCCACCGTGTTGGCGACAGCTGCTTTGGTGGCGCTGATTCCTCAGATCGTTCTGGGTCCGTTTGTTGGAGCCTTGGTTGATCGCTGGAATCGACGAGTCGTCATGATTGCGGCTGATTCTTTCGTCGCCATGGTCTCCCTGTGGCTCGTCTATCTCTTCTGGACAGATTCCTTGGCCATTTGGCACGTGTATGTGGCAATGCTTGCACGATCCGTCGGAAGCACATTCCATTGGCCAGCCATGGCTGCATCTACAACGCTTATGGTTCCTGAGCGGCATTACACTCGAATAGGAGGCTTGAACGAGACGATTGAAGGTCTGCTGGGCATCATGGCACCGCCTCTCGGAGCCTTGCTCATGGCGATCTTGCCTCTGCACCAGGTCATGATGGTCGACGTCGTAACCGCGGCGTTTGCTGTGGCCCCGCTTCTCTTCGTGCGGATACCTCAGCCCGCAGCAGAAGATATGAAACAGATGAAGGCAGAGTCCTTTCTTGCCAGCACCAAAGAAGGATTGCGATACGTGATGCAGTGGCCTGGATTCATGGCCCTGCTGGGCGTGGCCTTGGTGGTCAAGATTACACTGACCCCTGCGTTCTCGCTGTTCCCGCTCCTTATCAAGGATCACTTCGAAGGTGGCCCGATCATGCTAAGCCAGTTTGAGGCCATCCTTGGCGGCGGCATTCTGCTGGGCGGGTTGCTGCTCAGCACGTGGGGTGGATTCCGTCGCAAGATCCACACAGTACTCGTAGGCATCATCGGAGTTGGCGTGACGTGTGCGGTTCTTGGAATCACGCCTGCAAGCACGCTTTGGATGGGAATGGCTGCTGTGTTGGTTCTTGGGTTCAAGCTCTCGTTGGCAAATTCTCCCGTCTCCGCCATCCTGCAATCCTCTGTTCCCCCTGAGATGCAAGGACGTGTCTTTGGGTTGCTGGGTAGCCTTTTCGCCCTCACAACACCCATTGGATTGGCCATCGCTGGCCCCGTCTCCGACATGCTTGGAGTACGCTTCTGGTTCGTGGCAGCGGGCGTTGCCTGCATTCTTGCTGGTGTGGCCAGTCTGTTCATCCCCGCGCTGATTCAGATCGAGGAGCAGCAACGCCGAGCTTCGGGCCCTGCAGAAAAGCTCCCGGAATACGACATGTGATTCCTCAGGGTTAGTCTTCGGGGTCAGATCTTGATTCTTAGTCTTCGGGGTCAGATCTTGATTCTTAGGGTTTCATAGGTTCTAGAGCCTCATCCCCCAACTCGCAGGAACCAGAGCACCGCCTATCTTTGAGCCTCCGGGCAGTTCTCGGGGTCATTTTCTGGGGCAGACCCTGGGGAAGGGGTCAGGCCTTTATATTCGAATACAGATCTGCTACACTGAAGCATCATGGC